>JAEUQP010000592.1 GCA_016789645.1 Acidobacteriota bacterium
CAGCGCGATGTCGCGCACGATTTCCGCTTCGACGCGCAGCCGTGAACCACGTGCCAGCAAACGGTTGAATTGATCGCGCTGCAGCAATTCCGGAGTGACCTTTGACGATTGCCGATATGTCGCCGAAGTGACGATCAGGCGATGAATGTGCTTCAAGCTCCAAGCTTGGGGTACGGAACCCGAAGCGGTAGCGACGGGGTTCTTGCCAGAGCCGACCCGGTCGCTACCGCTCCCGGTTCTGTACTGGCCTTCCATCAACTCCACCGCCAGCCAATCCAGCAACTCAGGATGCGAAGGCGCGTCAGCTTGTTTGCCAAAATCTTCCGACGTCGCCACCAGACCCGTGCCGAAATAATTTTGCCAGATGCGATTGACCGCCGCGCGGGCCGTGGTCGGCGATTGGCGATCCACCAGCCATTTCGCCAAGGTCAGCCGATTGACTGGAGCATTGGCCGGGAGCTGGTGCAGAAACGCCGGGACGCCGGGACGAATCTCTTTGTCAGGTTTCAGAAAGTCACCGCGTTTCAGGGTGAAGGTCGAACGCATTTCGCTGCGTTCGTTGTAGACCAGTTGCGAAGAACCCTCGGGATGTTGCCGCCACAATTCGGCGATTTGCTCGTTGGTTGTTTTCCAATCAGCTACGGTCGTTCGCCAATAACCGAAGATCGTTTGCGTTTGTTGCTCAGTTCGCTGGGTGGCAGGAATCGAAAGCAGTTCGCGCACATTGGCAGGTAGCGGATCGGCAACGGCGTCTTTGCTGGTCGTTACGGACAAACGCACGCGCCCAAGATTGTTGTTTTGATTGTCGTCGCTGTTCCATCCGCCGTGATTTTGTTTCAAATAGAAAGTCAGGATCGTCTCGCCATCAAAACTGATTGGCTGTTCGGCGACAAAAACGGCTTTGCGCGGAACGTTGCGTTGACCCGGACCAGCGTCAATGCCCCAGGCGGTTTCGTCCTTGCCGTCAATCGCAAAATCAATTGGGCCGGTGACACGCTTGCGATTGGTTTTGTCGTAAAAGATCGGTTCCAGGTCGCGTTCAGGCTGGTTGAAATCGGCTGTGGCTTTGACCAGTTTGATCTTGGTGACTTTCGTTGGCTCCTTTGCCGATGCGGCTTCGACTTCAAACTCGGTCAGCGTGCCCAGGCCTTTTGTTGAACGCCCTGGACCATTCAAGGGCAGGTTCGGATCGTTGAGCAATTCCAGCCGGAACGCCGTGATGTTTTTTGCATCGGTTTTCCAGACCATCTTCACGCGATGTTTGGTCGGCGCATACCCCGCAGCCAGAAACGAACCGTCTTTATAAGAAAGATACTTTTGGCCGCCAGTGGAAATATCGTCCACCTCAGGGCGAACGATGGTCCATTCCGGTTGACTCGCTTTGGCTTGAGCTTCCCACGCAGCCATTCGCGCCGTCCAGTCGGCTGTTTTGTGCTGCAACTCGGCTTCGAGTTCGCGCGTGCGGCGGAAAATTTCCGCGCGTTTGATTTGTTCTTCCGGCGTATAAACGGCGATGTTCGCCTCGTTGGAATTGTTCAGAAACGCGAACAGCCGGTAATACTCTTCCTGTTTCAGCGGATCGAATTTGTGGTTGTGGCATTGCGCGCATTGAATGGTCAGCCCCAGCACGCCTTTGCCAATGGCGTCCATGCGGTCGAACATCGCTTCCATGCGGAACTGCTCGGGATCAATGCCGCCTTCTTCGTTAATCATCGAATTGCGCAAAAAACCTGTGGCGACCATTTGATCCTGCGTGGGGTTGGGCAATAGATCGCCAGCAATCTGTTCGATGATGAACTGATCGTAGGGCAAATCGCGGTTTAACGCGTTGATCACCCAATCGCGGTAAAACCAGACGGCGCGTTGTTTGTCTTTTTCATAACCGTCCGAATCAGCATAGCGCGCTGCGTCCAGCCAATGGCGTCCCCAGCGTTCGCCATAATGCGGTGAAGCCAACAAACGATCCACCAGCTTTTCGTAAGCCTTCGGCGATTTGTCGGCGACAAACGCGTCAACTTCTTCCGGCGTAGGCGGCAAACCGATCAAGTCCAGACTCAACCGACGAATCAAGGTGACGCGGTCGGCTTCCGGTGAAGGCTTCAATCCCTCTTTTTCCAGTCGAGCCAGCACAAAGGCATCAATCGGATTTTTGACCCAGGCTGTGTTGGTTACTTTGGGGATTGTTGGGCGAATGGGAGCGATGAATGCCCAATGCTGGTTGATTGCGGATTGTGGATTACGGATTGCGGATTCTTCCGGCCAAATCGCGCCTTGTTCGATCCAGGTTTTAATCAAAGCGATTTGCTCGGCGGAAAGCGGTTTGCCGCCCATCGGCATGCGAGCCTGATCGCTCAAGCCTGCGACGCGGCGATACAATTCGCTTTCGGCGGCGTTGCCCGGTTTGATGGCTTTGGTCAATGCGATGGCTTTGGAATCCAGTCGCAACCCGCCGGATTGTTTTTTCTCGCCGTGACAACCTGCGCACGAAGCCGCAAAGATCGGTTGAATGTCGCGCACAAAGTCTACTTTTTGTTGTGCACTGACATTGGGCTGCCCAATGTTGAGCGCCACAAACGCGCCAACGAACACGAAGAGGACGATCAGGGATAGAGTTTTTTTGCTCATGTCGTTTGCAAACGCCTGCCACCAAAGCAGGCCAATTCAATTGAAATTCAAATCTTGAAGGAAGGAAAAACTTGCAGGCGGATTATCGTCAGGCGGGATTTTTATTACAAGGTATGACCAACGCTTAGCAAGTGACTTTCAACAATTCATCCCAGCGAGTGGTGTAGCGTGGCGAGCGGCTGTTCATTTGCATTTGCCATTTGCCGTCAGAAATGAACGTGCCGCATTGTACCGTTTCGCGTCCGTAGCGGCGATTGAGGCGATCCACCTTGGCCATTAATTCGCGCATCTTTTCGGTCTTGCCGGTTTCCCACAACGGTTGCGGCAATCCGTAATCGGGAACCAGATCGCCGAGCATCACACCGGCTTTTTTGTAGCGGAGGTCTTTGCGGTAAATCGCTTCCAGTGCCTTGAGCGCGACGGTTTGAATGTCGGTGGTGATGTTCGTCATCGGAGCCAGTTGCAGGGTCAGCGAGCCGGAGTATTGTTCGTCGTCGAGTTTGTACCGGTCTGTGAGTACGAATACGGTAATCACTCCGGCCAGCATGCGTTCGCGGCGAAGCTTTTCAGCGGCTCGAGTGACAAAGGTTCCCACGGCGGCTTTCAGGTCGTCCAGCGAGTCCACCATTTTGCCGAACGAACGAGTGGAGTTGATGGCTCGGCGAGGTTGCGGGATGGAGGCCAGCGTGTGGCAGCGAATGCCGCGCAGTTCGTGCGCCATGCGCAAACCAGCCACGTTCATATTCGCGCGAATCCATTCATCACGCGCTTCGCGCAAATCAAACGCCGTGCGGATGCCGTTGGCTTTCAGCTTGGTCGCCCAGCGATACCCTACGCCCCAGACTTCTTCAATTGGCGTACGACGCAACGCTGGAACTTGCAAGGACGCTGGCGTCAGATCAAACACGCTTTCCAGTTGCGGGAGCGTTTTGGCGTGAAACCCGGCCACCTTGGCCAGCGTTTTGGTCGCGCCGATGCCCACTGAAACGGGAATGCCCGTGTATCTGTACACTCGGGCTTTTATTTCGCGGCCAAGTTTTTCCAACCCGGCGGAATCTTCGGCTTCCAGACTGACAAACGCTTCATCAATCGAATAACGTTCGACTTCGGGCGAAAACTCTTCCAGCACGTTCATCATCCGGCTGGAAAGATCGCCGTACAGTTCGTAATTGCTCGACAGCACATGAACCCCATGCCGTTCGATGAGACTGCGCACCTGAAAGATCGGAACTGCCATGCGAATGCCAATCTGCTTGGCTTCGTTGGAACGCGAGACCACGCACCCGTCGTTGTTCGATAACACGACCGTCGGTTCGCCGCGCAATCGCGGATTGAACGCGCGTTCGCAGGAAACGTAAAAATTGTTGGCGTCAATCAACGCAACGGCTTTCATCTCTGTTTAGTGTTTGGTCAGCGACCACATCACGCGCCCCCAGATTTCGCAGCTATCGTCCAGTTCGATGCTGGGCTGATCCGGCATTGCCGGACACAGCCAAAATTTTCCATCGAATTTTCGCAATCGCCGCACGACAAACTGGCTTTCCACAATCGCCAACACCAGATGACCATCACGGCAATCTTCGGCGCGGTCAATGATCAGAATGTCGCCATCGAAGATTTTTTCTGCCGCCATCGCATCGCCTGTCACCTGGATG
>JAEUQP010000618.1 GCA_016789645.1 Acidobacteriota bacterium
TCAAGACAAGGCAGGCAAAGTCCTTGCTCCGGTTGCCAGCCCGGCTCGTTGGATTGAATGAAAGAGATAAGTGCTTCGTCCGCATCGTGCAAAGGCTGACGCCCGGAGCGGCTGCACAGCGGACAAGGTTCGTGAGACATGATTGTCGAAATTATCGAATCGGTTATTGCCTGCCCAGTGCAGCGGAGATTCCGCGCCGCATGTTGTCCAGGCCGGACGCTTTGTTGATGAAGGAAGTGTTGTCATCCACGGGAATTCCCGTCAATCCGCGTGTGGTGCGGTCGGCGGTGGAAATGATGACGGGAATGTGTTTCAGCCGATCGTCCTGGCGGATGTGTTTCAAGACTTCGTACCCTTCCACAAACGGCATGTTCACGTCCAGAATGACCAGATTGAAATCACTGTCGCCGGTCAGAATCTCTATTGCCTGACGACCATCTTCGGCTTCAACGACTTTCAGATTTTCCGCTTCGGCTACCGCTGTCCACAGCACGCGCGCATCGCGGTCATCATCGGCAATTAACACACGTTCGGGCATTCGACTTCCTCCTGAAATTTATAAATTGTTGAGTGTGGGAAAGACACCGGCAATCTATCACGGCTTACGGGGAAGGCTCAACGAACCACAGCGCGCAATTCCATTTGTGGGGGACTGCCAGCTTGGTTTTGGCGGCGACGCGGCTCAGGCAAATTCCATCGCGGCAAAACTGACCACCGAATCGTCGTCAATGTTCCATTGCTCATAGCGCAGCAGCTCGCCGCGTGCTTCGGGGACGGCGCTCAGAAAGGTGTAGAGCGGCGAAAATCCGCACCATTTCAACCGATCCTGTTCGGGTTTGACCGCTTCAAAAAATTCTTCGTTCTCGCCGTTGCAAACCAGCCGCAACCGCTTCAGGTCTTCGTCTTTTACGGCCAGCATTTCCTCTTCGTCGGCGCGCGCGCGAAGTTCGTCGCCATATCGTCTGCCGACGTGAGCCAGATCAATGCCCAGCACCCAGAACAGTTTTGACCGATGCAGGTCGGCCATTTCACCCAACGCATCGAAAAAGCGCATGACGTTGTCGTCGTTTTCGGGCGCTTCGCCGTAATACAACGCCTTGGCAAACGGCCCGCAGAGGATCGGCAAAATCTTGAACTCCGAACCGAGCAGTTGCTGCAAAAACACGCATTGAAACTCGATCGAATGTTCGATGCTGTGACAATAGTCTTCGTGAACGATGGAACCGTCCGCGTTTTCGGCGAGGAAGTTGACCAGTTCCAGGTCAGGTTGCAGCGTGCCGAGCGGCGTCACAAAGGGTTTGCGCGTCAGTCCAAATCGTTCCGGCTGGCCGTAATGCGAAGTTCCCAGCACAACAATGGTTTTGTCCGCCGCGTGGTGTTTGGCTGCGCCGCTCAATCGCCCGTAAGCCGCCGCGTAGGATTGCCAGCCGCCAAACGGGCTGACGTGCGGAGCCGCCAAACCAAGAATCGGTTTTGGGGCAGGGGACAAGCTGCCCGACAGATATTCATCCAGTTGTGTGCGCAATTCCGCCATCTGATCCGGGTAGCCCGAACCCGCGTGCGCCGGTTGGCGA
>JAEUQP010000636.1 GCA_016789645.1 Acidobacteriota bacterium
GGCCATTCCCGCAGGACAACTGGCGGCGGCGTTGCGCCGAGTTGCGCTGATGGCCGACGAACGTTCGCACACCATCCGATTTGATGTCACCGAAGGCAAAGTGACCATTTCCGCGCCGGCTTCGGAATCCGGCGAAGCCAACGAAGTGCTTCCGGTGGAATATGCCGGGCCGGAAATTTCCGCCGCATTCAACGCGCAATACCTGCTGGACTTTTTCGGCGTGATTCAGGAAGGTGACGTGCTGCTCGAATTCAAAGACAGCAATTCGCAGACGCAGCTTCGGTCGAAAGACGAGAGCGATTACGATTTCCGATACATCGTCATGCCCATGCGGTTGTGAGGAATCTGGGGCCGCGACAGCGACGAACTTAACTGCTTTCGTTGCTGTCGCGGGATTGCCTGATTGACGAAAATCCCCTGAACGACCAACAATAACCCGCCACTGGTTCCCCCTCATTTAGCTCATTACGACAATCAAACCGTTCAACACGCGTTGAAATGGAATAGGAGTCACAAGCCATGCCTAACAAGAGTTACGGCTTGCTTGACCGTCTTTTCGTCGTTGCCCTGACGCTGTTGATGGCCTATTTTGCTTATCAAGTTTATTCGCCGGGCTTCGGTTGGAAAACAGTTAAAGAAGCGCTGGAACGCGCAGCAGGCTTTATTCGGTAATTTGGGGGTTATTCTTTTCGAGCGCGCGCAATGTCGAGCCGCATCAACGTTGCCGTGCTTTTGGCGACCAGTATGCCGTCCGCGGTTGTCATCGCCACTTCGGCGTAAGCCAGTGTGCGGCCCAGATTGACAATGCTGGCTTCGCAAAACACATCCTGATTTTTGACGGCTTTCAGGAAATTGATGCGTTGTTCGACGGTGGTTGGATATTGTTCGGGCATGATTCGCGTCATTAAGGCGTGTGCTGCCGCGGCGTCGGCCAGCGAATAAATCGCTCCGCCGTGAACGGTGAACGGTTGCAGGAATTCCGGGCGATAGGTCAGTTTCATCTTCACCCATCCTTCACCAGCGTCCAGCAATTCGATTCCCAAAAAGTTCAAAAAAGGATTTCGTTCCGACAGCGGTTTCAGCAATTCAAATTCTTTGGCGGGCATTGGTTGATTTCGATCTCCTTCGGTAAAGTGTTTTCAGTCGGCAAAATTGTCCCATAGGCCTGGTAATTGTCTACAGAGTTTTTCGCTGTTAGAACTTTTCAGCAGGAGGCTGCGTTTTCGGAGCTATGCGAACAAGAAAAAATCGTGATCCTCTTTGGTTTTTGCTGGGTGCGACGGCGGTGGTTATTGCTGTCGCTTTGCTGCCGTTTGGATGGGCGCTGGTGTACCCCATTCGGTTGTTCGTGACGTTTATTCACGAAGGCGGACACGCCATCGCGGCCATTTTGACGTTGGGGCAGGTGGAGCGTTTGCACGTGTTTCTGGACGCCAGCGGTGAAACACTGACGCGTGGAGGATTTTCGCTGGCCATCGCCAGCGCAGGCTATTTGACCAGCACCGCATTCGGAGCGCTTCTGTTAATGCTGGGCAGTTACACCACGCGCGCCAAAGCTGCATTGACGGCCTGCGCTGGAATCATTTTGCTGATCACTTTTTTTACCGCCGGAGACCCGGTCACCTGGGTGATGGGAATTGTTTTGACCTTTGTGTTGATCGGCGTAGCGATTATTTCCAGCCCTCACGTTGCACATTTCTTTTTGAGCTTTCTGGCTGTGCAGTGTTGTTTGAATGCTTTTCTGGATTTACGAACTCTCTTTCTGCTCTCCACATCAACCACAGTGCATTCCGACGCGGTGACGATGCAGCAAATCACGCTGGTTCCGGCAACGGTCTGGGCAGTTTCATGGATGGTCATATCACTCTTGGCGCTTGTTCTGGCGTTGCGAAGTTATGTCCGGCATCTGTGATGAGCGCAGACGGGCAACTTGGCAAATCTCCGCGACGGTGTGTAATATTGGAACTGTCCTGATCTTCCATCGTGTCAGACATCGTCGCAATGACCCTCAACAAGTTTTCCTAAATCTGGAAGGAGCTAAGAAGTTTTATGAAGCACCAACATCTCTCACGCCGCCGCATTGAAGCGGGATTCTCACTGATCGAATTGCTGATCGTCGTCGCCATCGTAGGCATTCTGGCCGCCGTCGCCGTTCCCAAACTGCTCAAGAATCTGGAAACCGGACGCGAAACCGCCGCCATCCAGACACTCAGAACCGTTCACAACAACCAGGCGCAATTCAGTGCCATGAAAGGCAAATTCGGATCGTTGGCCGAATTGAATCAGGCCGGACTGATTGATTCCAACTTTGCCAGTGGCCAGGCTGTCAGCGGTTACGTTTACACTTCTACCGAAGCCAC
>JAEUQP010000658.1 GCA_016789645.1 Acidobacteriota bacterium
CGTCGTTGGGATGGAATTTCAGCGCTACCGCAGCCAATGTCTGCCCTTCATCGGCATCGCTCACGGCCACCGCAAACGGCGAAACCAACCTGCAAATCTGCGCCGGGCAACCGATCAACTTGTCCGTTCCGGCAGTTCCGAACGCAACCGGTTACACGTGGATGTATCCGGGCGGCGCAATGGTCGCTGGACGAACTCAAACAATTAACAACCCAACGCCCGCAAACAGTGGAACGTACACGGTGCAAATTTCCGTTCCTTCGTGCGCGCTCGTTCAGGTCGCAGTACAGGTCACAGTCAATCCAACCGCCAGCGCCAATGCCGGGCCGGATCAATCCAAGGCCAAGACGGGCGCGACAACCAGTTTCACACTGGCGGGATCGGTTTTCGCCGGAGCAACGGTTGTCTGGTCGCAAGTCAACGCCACAGGCGACGCTGAAGCCACCATCGCAGATCGCAGCAACGTGGCATCGCAGGTAACTGTCACCGGAACCGGAACCGTGACACTGGAACTCACCGCCGCCAGCGAAGTCGGTTGTGGCAGCGCCAGCGATACAGTTGTGTTGACGGTCACCAATCAGGTTTTGTGCCCCACGGTCGGCAGCGTATCTTTGACGAGCGCCCGCCCCGGAGCCGATGTCACCATCACCGGAACCAATTTCACAGGCGCAACCAATGTTCGTTTCAACGGAGTGCAAGCTGTGTTCAGCGTCGTCAACGATACGACCATCAACGCGACCGTTCCCGCAGGCGCAACCAGCGGTGCTGTTTCCGTCAGCAAAACTGGTTGCGTGGACGCCACACTGAACATCAACATCCTACCAAGTTACGAAGCCGACGTAACCCCGCGCCCAACCGGCAACGGCAATGGCGTAGTGACTGTCGCGGATTGGGTGCAAATCGGATTGTTCATTGCCAATCCCGGAACTGCCAATTCGGGCAGCGAATTTCAACGAGCCGATTGCGCGCCGCTGGCTACGGCGGGCGATGGGCAATTGACGATGGCCGATTGGGTGCAAGCCGGACGCTTTGCCGCCGCGCTCGATCCAATTCCCGCAGCGGGTGGCCAAACGACGCTGGCGTCCTCTTTCGGCGCTTCCATTCCCTATCGAACTCCATTCCGCAATTTGAATGAACTGGCAACGATTCGCCGCGTGCCGACTACAATTCGCTTGCAGACATCAGCGCGGCAGGCAATCGTACTGCTGGATTCAACTGGTGAAGAAAACGCTGTTGGCTTCAGCCTGACTTTTGACCAAACAAAATGGCGAATCGTTTCCATCGCGCGCGGAGCCGATTCCGAAGATGCGTTGTTCAACACCAGCAATCTGAAAACTGCCGAAAACTCTCTGGGCGTTGGCGTTGCATTGAAGTCTGGGCAAACGTGGCAACCCGGCGAGCGTCAACTTGCGATCGTCACATTCGCGCCGTTGGCAGAATCGGCTGAAGAATCTCTCAGCTTGGCATTTGCGGACTTCCCTATCGCGCGCGAAATCGTCAACGAAAAAGCATC
>JAEUQP010000661.1 GCA_016789645.1 Acidobacteriota bacterium
CGCGGCTTGCAACAAGGCGGCGCGTTGCAGATTGTAAATCGCGTCGTGCCGCGTGGTCATTTGCGGCAACACGGCGCGCATCTTGGCGGTTTCCATCTCAAAGTCAGGAATGCAGATGACGATTTTGACTTCTTCCGGCCAGTGGCGTTTGACGGTCAGCAGCGAACGCCGTTCGTTGCCCGCGTAATCCGTGCGTTCCTGCACGACAGCGACGACCAATCCGCCCAACGTGCTCGGAGCCAGATTGTCGCCGTGACCTTCAAAGTTCAGCGCGAAATCGAAAAAGTCCGCTTGATCGAGCTTGTCTCCGCTCAAGGCTTCATAAATCGAAAGTCCGGCGATGATTGCCGAACTGCTGCTGCCCAGACCACGCGCCAGCGGAATCTGGCTGTCCACACAAATCCGCGCCCCTGAAAGTTTCTGGCGACGAGCTTCGGCGGCAAACAACGCCGCGCGCAACATCAGGTTTGATTCGTCGAGCGGCACTTTTTCCGCGCCTTCACCAGACGGGATAATTTCGAATTTGCCGTCGAGCGGTTCGACTTCCAACCGCAAATACAACGACAGCGCCAATCCGCACGTGTCGAAGCTTGCGCCAAGGTTCGAGGTGGAAGCAGGTACGATGATTTCAGTTTTAGGCATTCAAAAACAAAGCCCTTCAGAGTGATTTCAAATACAGTTTTTGACCGACGGACACAGTGCCGGTTTTGGTGACAGTGGCATACACGCCCGCGCAAACTTCGTTTATCCGAGCCACGGATTTCAGCACAACCGGATCACTTTCGGCAGTGTCGGGATCAAGGTTGAGCATCGCGCAGCGCACATCTCTCAACGTAATGCTGATTTCCGGCTCGTCGTCCGATCCAAATTGAAGAACTCGACCAACCCACTGATCTTCGGCAAATGGTTCAGCGGTCATCGATTCAATGACAATGTTCGGGCGAAACCGGCGAACATCCAGCAATTTTCCGCATTCGATTCCCAATCCATAAATCGTGCCTTGAGTAATCAGCGAAATCGCCGCTTCATCAAAAATGCCGTGCTTGAACTGCATCAGTTGCACATCGTTGCCATATGCTTCGGCAATTTCAGCGCGCAATGCCTCGCTGCTTGCTTCCAACTCTTTGCCTTCCGGCGTACGAACGTGCAAAACCGGTTTTGCCTCTGCACCGTTTTCGCTCCAAAACGGCTGATACCGGAGCAACGAAGCCAGACGGCCTGCCGTCAGCCACGGGAAACCACCGGAATCTTCCATTCGGCGAAATGCGAATCGCCGGTCGTTTTCCAATCCATGCCAACCCAACGCGCTGCTTTGCAGTGATTCCCCCGCCATGGATTTCACAGGATAGCGAAAGATTTGTTTGACAATACCGATTTCAAGACTCATTCAAGCTCCTATGTATCTGGCGTAAAGCGTGCGAGCAACTGCTAGATCGTCCGTTCCCTTGATGATGCTGCGCGCATCGGTGAACACAGTCAGTTCGTATTCTCCTGTTTTCAGTTTCAGCAAATAGCGATTGTAGCTGACTTCGCCCACATCGCGGAGTTGATCGGCCAATTCCGCCAAATCAATTTGATGAGCGGCGGCGGGCGTGATTTGCACCGAATTGCGTCCGCACAACGAAATCGCCAATTGTCCGCCCTTTGCAGTCAAAAATTCGAACTTGCCTAGCCGACAAGTCGGACAATCCGTGGTTCGTTCGCGCATCTTCAATTTCGAGATCGTGTTTTGCCACAAATCGAATTGCAGCAACGAACCGTGCAGCTTTTCAATCTGGCCTGTCAGCAATTTGATCGCTTCGGCAACTTGGTACGAGGCAATGGTGGCGATGATTGGCAGGACGACGCCCGCTGTGTCGCAGGTCGGCGAAGTTCCCGGCGGCGGCATTTCTGAAAACACGCACCGCAAACACGGCGTTTCGCCAGGACGAATCGTCATCTGCACGCCGTAAGCTCCGACCGCCGCGCCGTAAATCCATGGTTTTCCGAGTTTCACAGCGGCATCGTTGAGCAGATAACGCACCTCGAAATTATCAGCGCCATCCAGCACGACATCTGCATCGCGGATCAAATCTTCGATGTTGGAATAGTTGACGTCTTTGACGACCGCTTCGACTTGCACATCGGAATTGATGCGGGCAATGCGATTGGCGGCGGCGACGGCTTTTGGCAATCGTTCGGCAGCATCGTTTTCGTCAAACATGATTTGCCGGTGAAGGTTTGATTCTTCGATGAAGTCGCGGTCAATCAATCGCAGTTTTCCCACCCCAGCGCGCGCCAGCATTTCGGCTTGCATGGACCCAAGCGCGCCGCAACCAATCACAACGACAAAACTTTCGAATAACCGCTGCTGACCTTCTTTGCCTATGCCGGAGAAAAGTATTTGGCGGGAATAACGTTCGGAGTTCATTTTGGAAGGATGAATTTTGAAGGATGAATGATGCCCCCTGAGTTCATCATTCATCCTTCAGCATTCTGACTTCAGTTAGCGGGTGGATTTGATGACCAGCTCTGTGCCCGCGTCGAGCTTCACCTTGTTGCTTCCTTGAATGTACGTGGAACCAGCGCCAGCGGCTCCACCGACGATTGCGCCAATGGCAGCACCTTTGCCTCCGCCAGCAATAGCGCCAACGGCGGCTCCGATAGCGGCACCGCCCCCAGTGCGAATGGCGGTCGTTTTGCCTTTGCTGCCGCTTTCAATGTTGCCTTCTTCGTCAACATTCTTGGCCGATTTTTCACCGATGACTTCCACGACTTGCGCGTCAAAGGCGATATTTTCACCATTGCGAAGCCGAATCCGATCAAAGGCCAATAACAATTCGGTTTTGCCTTTCAACTTGCCGGATTTTTCGATTCTGGAAACGTGGCCTTCGATCGTCGCGTCGGCATACTGACTCGGCGTCAGCACGATTGCCGTAAACCGGTCGCCATCTTTTGATTCTTTGGTGTCAATCGCGTTTTCCAAACGAATCTTCATTTGGGTTCCACGCGGAATGCTGGTTTGCTTGACGGTTGCTGGTCTGACTGTCTTTTTCTTCGATTTGGTTTGGGCACTGGCGTCAACGCCAAAAACGGTCATCGCTAAGACGATGCCCAAGCCGAACAAGACGAGACGAACACTGTTTGAAACTTTACACATAACAATCTCCTTACCAGTAGGTTCAGTTACCATTTTATTTGGGGAATCTTTTGACGGCTGAAAGCTTAACAAACAAATCTACTGCGGCAAAATGAAGCAAACTGAGGATGGCTTTCTACTTTTTGCCCGTTTGATCCGGACTGGGAATTTTGCGAATCGCAAAACCAAACTCCCTCTTATCCGACTTGTTCTCGGCCAGCGAAGGCAATTTTGAATTCAGGCGTTTTCCCTTCACAAGTTCCTGCCAAATCACTTGTTCCATTTGTTCTGCCTGCTCTTCCAATCGGCGCAACAATTCGTCACGTTTGGCCACTCTTCGACTTAGTTCGGCGTGAGTAATCTGATGGGCTTTCTGTCTTTTACTGTGTTTGGATAACAACATTTGATTGGTTTGCTGCACCAACTCCTCTACCAGCCGTACACGTTCCAAACTGGTCAAAATATGAACGGCATGGGCTAGTTCATGCCCTAACACTTCAGCATATCGCTCCTGTTTGGCAAGCCCTATGAATGGGACGAACCCACTTGGTTTTCTGGTTTCAGGGCCAACATAAGCCAGATTGATATTGGTCAGATTCAATTTAATGACCGCAATATGATGTTCCCCCAAAGGATCAAACCGCTCAATCGTAAACAAGCCGGCTGTACAATTACTGACTCCCCGGACTTTGATGAATTCTATAAAAACAGTGTGGCCGCTGGTTTCCACCCATTGCCATAAATTTCTCAACGTCGGGTGGAACGACTGGCCTTCCTTGTCTTCGGCAAACACAATCCGTTCGATCGTTTTCCAGATTTCGAGATCGCTGACAGAAAGCCGCTCGGTCACAAATCCCGTTGGTGGATATTTGAGTCTCACAGTTTGCGCGTCCGCCCAAACTGTCAGCAACAGTAAATAGGCTGTTACCAGCGCATGACGTTTCCGCATGGAAATTCCCTTTGACGAAGAAAGGATTTACGGGGAAAGGGTCTGATCGGGGCTGATAGGAGAACGAGTGTTTGAAACCAGGCGGATTATATTCAGGTCGCCGTCAAAGCCATACCAAAATTTCGTCGTCCGAACCAGAAAAAGGAGAAAGGCTCAAGGTGCCTCACTCACCTTGAGCCTTATTGATGCGATACACACAAGAAATTCGGATGATCAGTGACAGCGGGCTTGATCGCTTGTTGAATAGCCTCACTCTATTCAACTCTCACCAACCATCTTTCTTGCGCGACTTAACGCGCCACCCATCGGAAAGTTCCAGAATGCTGAAAAGATTTTTTATGAAAAAACAAAGCCGGAAAAAAGGAGAAAGGCTCAAGGTGCCTCACTCACCTTGAGCCTTATAGATGCGATACACACAAGAAATGCGGATGATCAGTGATAGCGGGCTTGATCGCTTGTTGAATAGCCTCACTCTATTCAACTTTTCACCAACCATCTTTCTTGGGCGACTTAACGCACCACCCTATGGAAAGTTCCACGATGTTTTTACTTTTTTGAAAAAACTCGCTCTTCCTTCTAAACAGTCGGCTCCAAACAATCGGCGACCAACCAACTGCGCGGCACTTTGCTCAATCGGAAAAACCAATTTTTTCGGAAAAATTTTGAACTGGCTGGAACTTTCTAAAAAGTCTGGCGTGTATGTGCGCAATTACACGGTGATGATAGTTCCAAAGTATAGTGAGGATACTTAGAGCAACTACTTCAGATCACCAAATCCTTCCGTAAAAAGAAGTTCGCATACAGGCTTAGCGATGAGTGAGGCGTCGCTAAGCCTTTTCACTTTTTAGCTACGGCTTTCTAAACACCTGTACGCGAACTCTTCAATTAAGACCCAGTCGCAACTGCTTGCCCCGCATCATTGATCAAATGACCAACCCAGTTTCGTGCCCATTGGTCAGCGTTCAATACCGTTTCAAGGTCAGCGGCGGGACGGAGTTCATGCGCATCACACGCGGATTGAATCAGCCGCGGAATGTCTCCAAATTTGATTTTTTCGTTCAGGAAAGCCGCCACAGCGACTTCGTTGGCGGCGTTCAGGACAGCCGGCATGGTTCCGCCTGCCCTCAACGCGCGGTACGCCAGCTTCAAACAAGGAAACTTTTCCGGATCGGGCGGGAAAAACTCCAGCTTGCTCAAGCTGGCCAAATCCAGTTGTGGCAACAATGAGTTTCGACGTTCGGGATACGTCAACGCATATTGGATTGCGTGGCGCATGTCGGTAACGCCCAGTTGAGCGATGATCGAACCGTCAATCAGTTCAATCATCGAATGCACGACCGATTGCGGATGCACAATGATGTCAATTTCGTCTGCCGAACACTGAAACAGCCAATGCGCTTCGATGACTTCCAGCCCTTTGTTCATCAGTGTGGCAGAATCAATCGTGATCTTCGCGCCCATTCGCCAGGTCGGGTGATTCAGTGCTTGAGCCGGAGTCGCCTGTTCGATTTCCTGCTTGCTGGCATTACGGAACGGCCCTCCCGAAGCCGTCAGAATCAGCCGTTTCAATTCATGCCGGGTTTCCCCGCGAAGGCATTGGTGAAGCGCATTATGTTCGCTATCCACCGGCAGCAATTCGGCGCCGGAACGCTCTGCCGTTTTGGTCATCAACTCGCCTGCGACAACTAAAGTTTCCTTGTTTGCCAAGGCGACTCGGCGACCAAGTTCCAGCGCGCGATAGGTGGGAACCAAACCGAGCGCACCAACGACCGCTCCAATGACAATTTCCGCGCCTTCGACCGTCGCGACCTCACTCAACCCCTCAATTCCTGTGAAAATTTCAGGCAAAGCAACAACATTTCGCGCTTTAAGTTCATAACGCAATTTGTCGGCACTGGCATCGTCACTGACCGAAACCACTCGTGGGCGAAACTGTTCGACCTGTTCGGCCAGCAATTCGACTTGCGAACCTGCTCCGAGCGCCGCCACGCCGAATTCGGTTTTGAAGGCTTCGATGACCCGCAACGTATTGCAGCCAATCGAACCGGTTGAACCTAGGATTGCGACCTGTTTCATAACTACCGCAGGAAAAATTGATAAAAGTAAAAAAGCAGCGGCGCATTGAATACCATACTGTCCAGCCGATCCAGCAACCCGCCGTGTCCGGGAATCAGCTTGCCCGCATCTTTCGCCTTCGCCCCTCGTTTGAGCATGGATTCGCACAAATCGCCGGTTACGCCCAGCAATCCCATCACCAATGCCAGCACCACGGCATGAAGCGTGTTCAATTCGGGAAAAAACGTGAACCGAATAATCAACGCGGCAATGATGTTCCCTGCTAATCCACCGATCAATCCTTCCACGGTTTTTCCCGGACTGACTTTTGGAGCCAGTTTTCGACGACCGAATTTCCGCCCGGTGAAATACGCTCCTGTGTCTCCGGCAAATACGACGATGAAAAAGAAGGACAGCAATTTTGCCGACAATTTTTCAATCGGGCTTTCAATCACTGTCAACGCGACGATGTACCCCCCCAGCACCACGACGTACAACACGCCAAAGACCCGAACCGCTGCGTCGGCCAGCACATGGCCGAAATCGTCCTGTCTGGCGTTGCTGAAAAGCTGCACCAGCAATTCCACAGTCACCAGCGCGGCGAGTACAGTGACAATCAGTTCCAGACGGTGAAAATAAAAAGCGGCGAGGATTGCCAACGCCGCCACCATTGCCTGCACTAAACCACCCTGTTTCGAGAGCGAAAAGTATTCGTGAAGCCCCAGCAACATCGCCAGCCCGGCCAGAGCCGCAAACCAGACCGGCGGAGCCAGCCACAAGACAGAAAACAAAATCGGTAAAAAGACGATTGCTGTAAGAATTCGAGCCATAAGTTTTGGGAGACGAGAGGCTGGGAGTCAGGAGTTGGATCAAACCACTCTTTGAACTCATGATTCCCAATTAAGAAGCGTTGACGACGGCGCGGCGATTTTCACTCAAACCACCAAATCGGCGGTCGCGTTTTTGGTAATCCACAATGGCGGTGAACACATCCGGACGGCGAAAATCCGGCCACAGCGTGTCCGTGACATAAATTTCGGCGTAGGCAATCTGCCATAGCAGAAAATTGCTGACGCGCATTTCGCCGCTGGTGCGAATCAACAAATCGGGATCGGGCAAACCACAGGTGTACAAATGGCGCGAAATGTCGGCTTCAGTGATGGAATCCGGCGAACGGCCTTCGCGTTCACAGGCAATCATCAGTTGGCGAAACGCGTCCACCAATTCGACTCTGCCGCCATAATTCAACGCCACGTTGAGCGTCATGCCGGTATTGTTTGCGGTTTTATGAATCGCCGAACGCAATTCGAACTGGACCGATTCGTCCAGTTCCTGCATGCGGCCGATGGTTTGAAAACGGATGTTTTCCTTATGAATGTTGTCGAGTTCCTTTCGCAAATACTCTTTCAGAAAGGTCATCAACGCTTCGATTTCGAAAGGCGGGCGTTTCCAGTTTTCCACGGAAAAGGCATACAGCGTCAACGCCTGGATTCCCAGCCGAGCGCAGGTATCCACGGTGGCGCGAACGGCTTCGACCCCGGCGCGATGCCCGGCAATGCGAGGCAAAAACCGTCGGTTCGCCCAACGTCCATTGCCATCCATGATGACTGCGATGTGACGCGGCAAGCGTGAAAAATCAATTTGGTTGAGCAATTGCTCGTCGCGCGAGCCTGGCTCGATCAGTCCGTAAAAGTCTTGAAGCATTGTATTTTCGCTATGCCGTTTCAGGCGTGGAATCGTCTGCTCACGTCCAAACTGTACAGCTCAAGCGCACTGTTTTGGGGAATCTCTGTGCGGATTTTTTGGTTGAATGAATGCCCGCGAGCGACCGGCGACGAATACTAATACTCGACTTTCAACAGCGTCAACCCTTGCGCCGGAGCAGGCGCGCCAATCAGCGCACGATCACGCCGTGCGATCAGCTCAGCGATGGAACCAGCGTTCAATCGTCCGCGATTGGCGTCAACCAGCGCGCCAACCATCGTCCGCACCTGGTAGCGCAAAAATCCTTCGCCGGAAAAATACAGCGTCAACAAATCGGTTTCGCATTCGACGCGAGCTTCGGTGATGGTTCGCACGCGAGTTTTCGTTTCGCAATTGGCCACCGTAAACGTCGTGAAATCGTGCGTTCCCACCAATGTTTGGGCGTCTTCAACCAGCTTGGCCGAATCCAGAGCGTAGGGATAATGCCAGGCGTATCGAACCCAGAACGGATTCATGACTTCGGCGACAAAAATTCTGTAGCGGTAGGTTTTTCCTTTGGCGTCAAATCGGGCGTGAAACTGATCGGCGACAGTGGCAACATCCAGAACTCGAACATCCGGCGGCAAATTGCCATTGAGCGCTTTTCGTAAATTCGCGCCCGCCCATTTTTTGCTCAACCGAAAGGAAACGACCTGTCCTTCGGCATGGACTCCCGCGTCAGTACGACCGGCGGCAAACGTCGTTACAGGCGCACCATCCAGCCGCTCCAACGCGTCATTCAAGAGTCCCTGAATCGTCGGTAGTCCGGGCTGGATTTGCCAGCCGCAGTAATCGGTGCCGTCGTAGGCCAGCGTGATTCGATAATTCATTATTCCGCTTTGACGCTGCGAAGCAACACAGCATCGTTAATGACCATTCCGCGTTCGCAAGCCAGCGTTTTCCCATCGCGCGACCACGCAAAACGGAAGATTTGATCCGAAGGAAAGTTCGTCAATCGCCGCGCCTGACCGCCATCAATGGGCTTGCTCCAAATGTTCGACGCGCCGTGTTCGGTCGCAATATACGTCAGCGATTTGCCATCCGGCGACCAACGCAACAACGCAAAATCGGGCACAGGCATCCCCTCAATAATCACAGGCTCCCCGCCCTCAAACGGCGATAACGCGATCTTGTTTCTGCCGTCTTTTTCGTCCTGATAAAAACTGGCGATCCATTTGCCGTCGGGAGACAACACCGGACGGAGCATCACTTTGGGGCTTAACTGAACCGGTTCGCCGCCGTCAATCGCAACTTTCCACAACGCAGATTTGCCGTTGGTGGATGAACTGTATACAACCCAGCGGCCATCCGGCGAGACGCTGGGAAACACATCGCCTCGCCCGCGAGTCAGTTGTTTGGGATTGCCGCCGTCGGCATCCATTCGCCAGATGTGGCTGCTGCCTCCGCGTTCCGAAACAAAGAGCACATATCGCCCATCCGGTGAAGACACAGGCATGAGGTCAGCCTGTCCATCGCGCGTCAGTTGCCGTTGCTGTTTGCCATCGGAACTCGTGCTCCACACATCCAGATTGCCGCTGGCATGAGCCGCAAACAACAACCGTCCGTCCGGTGTCCAATCCAGTCCCAACCGTTCGCTGTAATTGTCGCCAAACCCGGATTTGATCTGCGAAGCTGCACTGGCATCAAACACGCCTCCACGTTCCGGCACGACCCAGATGCTGGAAATGCGATCCGACCGCCGCGACACCAACAACCCCGAATCTGCTGAAACGCTGATGCCTTCGTAACTGGTCATATCGTCGGTGACGCGGCGCATTTCGCCTTTCGGATACGTCAACAAATAAAGCTGGTCGCCATACACCGCCGAAGTTCGCCGCCACGCGCTGAACACAAGCCCGCTGCCATCGCCCAGCCAGGCAATCTGCCCGATGGTCGTCCAGGTTTGATCGCCAATCGGACGTACCGAACCGTCTTCGATGCTAACCGCCACGACTTGGGTGACAACTTCGCCCGACGTTAGCGTGCCCGCAGAACAGGCAATGACACGTCCATCCGGCGACCAAGCAGGCCCCAGCAGCGAAAGTGATTCCGGACGTTTTTTCTTGAGCAATGTGCGATCTTCCGAACCGTCGAGTTTGGCGAGAATCAATGCCGTTTCGCGGCTTTGCGGGAAGTTCCGCACAAAGGCGAAGTATTGGCCGTTCGGCGAAAACGTCACGGGCGAATCCACATCGTCCATCACTTCGCGCGGAGTGCCACCCAATAACGGAACCTGATACAGCTTGCTCATCAATTCGCCGCGCGGTCGCGCCACGTAATACAGAAAGGTGTCATCCAGCGAAAACGTCACTCCGCTGAAGATCATTTCCGCAGGAGCAAGGATTTGCGAACTGCTGTCCGCCGCCACCTGCCTGACCCATAGACTTTGCCGCCCTTGGTCTTCAGCGACAAAGGCAGCATATTTGCCGTCGCGCGAAATTGTCGCCAACAAGGCTTTTCCAGAAGTCGTCAACTTGGTTGGGCTGATTTGCCGAAACGCGATTTTCCCGTGATTGTTCAACCGGCGATAAGCCACCCACAACGCCAACGCCAGAATCAACAAACTAATCGCCAGCAATGCCATCGTCATTGCGGCGCGTTTGCGACTCAGCAACGGTTCCGAAACCTCGACAGCTTCGCTGGTGGACTGAACCGGCGACGAGTCCGCCAACGATTGATGGCCATTGGTTGGATTTCCATTCGCCGAAAATTGCCAATCGGATTTGCCGTCAGCGACGGGTTCGGTTTGCTGACCGTTAAGAGGTTCGACAGGTTTGACGTCTGCGGCAAACCGATAGCCGCGTTTGGGAATGGTTTCGATGTATTGGACGTCGTCGTTTCCATCGCTGAGCGCGCGACGCAGTTGCGAGATGTTCTGGGTCAGATTGCTTTCTTCGACAAAGGTGTCCGGCCAGAGCAATTGCATCAATTCCTCTTTGCCGAGAATGCGCCCGCTGTTTTCGACCAGCGCCAACAAGGTGTCGAACACTTTCGGCGACAGCGGAACCGTGCGCCCATCGCGCATCAACAGTCGTTCGTCAGCGTCCAGCCGAAACCGACCAAATTCGTATAACTGTTTTGCCTGCTTACTCATAACCATTCAAGGGAATGCCTTCGGAACTCGTTTGCAAATCACTTGGAACCCGCTCAGCCAATTTTGAGGGTTTCTTCAAGACTTACAGGATTGTGTTTCGCTAAATGTCCCAGCGCAGCGGAGATCAGTTGGGATCAATCTTGCGGCGGTTAGGATTGGTCGCGCAATTTGCCGCCTTGTTGGTTCCCTTCACGGTCAAAGCTGCGCGCATTTTAGTCCTGCTTTTCAGGACTCACAACCTGCTTCGCTGCCCACAATCCAGTCACGAGCAATGGCAACTTAAGGACGACTCAACGCCTGAGCTCCTGCCTATTTGTGGGCGCATCGTCGCCGTGAGCTTGAGTGTTGGCGGAGAAATTTCGGATGTGCTGTCATCCGCCAATCCATCACGCTTCCGGCGACGATGTGGTTGTAAAAGGAAAAACGAATCTCGCCGCTCCGACGGTTGACTGGGATCAAATCACACTTCAAACGACTCACTGCTGACGAATGAAAACTTCGGAGACAACGATACGAAGGAGAAGGAACCGGCTGATCAGTTCTCAGGTTGGTTTGTTTTGACTGCAAGTCAGGCAGACTGGCCTGGGATTCAGCCGCTCAGAAACTCCGCCATCCACAAATGTTGAGCCATTCTTTCCAAAGCCAGGAAATCGTGGACGTTTTACCCGCTCCTGGACAGGCGATTTCCACGACAGCGCGTATTTCACGTGGAACGACGGGGACTTGAGCGCACCGGCCTTTTCAAACCACTGCCAACACTACTCTTTACGACACCACCAGACGCTTCTGGGGAAATCCTGTCTATTCCACCGTCACGGATTTCGCCAGATTGCGCGGCTGGTCCACGTCGCAACCTCTGCGCACGGCGATGTGATACGCCATCAATTGCAGCGGGATTGCCGATAAAACCGGCGACAACAATTCGCTGGAAGGCGGAACTTCGATGGTGAAGCTGGCCACGTCACGCGTGTCGCGGTCGCCTTCGGTGACAATGGCGACGACGATACCATCGCGCGCTTTGACTTCCTGAATGTTCGAAATGGTTTTTTCGTAGCGCAGCCGCGACTTTTCATCGTCCGGATCAAGCGTGTTGATGACCACCACTGGCAAGCGCGAATCAATCAGCGCGTTCGGGCCGTGCTTCATTTCCCCAGCGGCGTAGCCTTCGGCGTGAATGTACGAAATCTCTTTCAGCTTCAGCGCCCCCTCCAGCGCAATCGGGAAATTGATGCCGCGCCCCAGGTAGAGAAAATCCGTCGAAAGCACGAAAGCGCGAGAAAGTTCTTCGTAATCGGTTTCGCTGTTGAGCAGCTTTTCGATCTTCACCGGCAATTCGGACAAATGCTGCGCGTGCCATTTCAGCTTTTCTTCGCTCAAGGTTCCGCGCACCTGAGCCAGATACATCGCCAGCAAATAGGCCGCGACGATTTGCGAGGTGAACGCTTTGGTCGAAGCGACGCCGATTTCCGGCCCGGCGTGCGTGTAAATCGTGCCGTCGGCTTCGCGCGTCATCATCGCGCCCTGCACGTTGCAAATGGCCAGCGTTTTGCAGCCTTTTTCTTTTCCTTCGCGCAGAGCAGCCAGCGTGTCGGCAGTTTCGCCGGATTGCGAAATGACCATCATCAAACTGTTTGGCGTCAGGATCGGATTGCGATAGCGAAATTCCGAAGCGTAATCCACTTCGACCGGCAACCGCGCCAATTCTTCAATCAAATACTTGGCGACCAGCGCCGCATGCCAGGCTGTTCCGCAAGCGGCGATCTTGATGTCGGTGAAGCTGCGGAAATCGTCTTCGGTCAATTTCATCTGATCGAGAAAGACCCGACCAGTGTCGAGCGAAACGCGGCCCTGCGTGGTGTCGCGGACGGCGCGCGGCTGCTCGAAAATCTCTTTGAGCATGAAATGCTTGTAGCCGCCTTTTTCCGCCTGAATTGGATCCCAGGTGATGCGCTGCACCTGCGGTTTGATTTCCTTGCCCGCCAAGTCCGTCACACGCACACCGTCTTTGGTCAGCAGCGCCATTTCGCCATCGCCCAAAAAGAAAATGTCGCGCGTGTGCGGCAGAATCGCCGGAATGTCCGACGCCACGAAGTATTCGCCTTCGCCCAAACCAACGACGACCGGCGGCCCAAGCCTGGCCGCGACGATCTTTTCCGGTTCGTCAGCAGACATCGCCACCAGAGCATAAATGCCTCGGACTTCAGCCAGCGAACGGCGAAATGCCATTTCCAGATCGGCCTGTTTATCCAGTTCCAGATGTTTTTGAATCAGGTGAGCGACGACTTCGGTGTCGGTTTCAGATTTGAAAACATGACCGCGCGAAATCAGATCACGTTTCAGCTCGAGGTAATTTTCGATGATGCCGTTGTGAACGACGACGATGCGCCCGCTGCCGTCACGATGCGGGTGAGCGTTTTCTTCGGTCGGGCGACCGTGCGTCGCCCAGCGTGTGTGGCCAAGTCCGTAATCGCCTGTGATCGGCGATTGGCGAATGGCTTCCTCCAGATTGCGCAGCTTTCCGCTGGCGCGACGCACCTGCATTTCACGGTCGCGGTTGACGACGGCAATGCCCGCCGAGTCATAGCCACGATATTCCAGCCGCCGCAGCCCTTCGATGACGACCGGGACGACTTGTTGATTACCGACATAACCGACAATCCCACACATAGCTAAGTCCTCTGTATTTCTCCACAAAGAACACGAAGAAACACGAAGTCCTGGTTTTTCCTTCGTCAAACTTCGTTTCTTCATGGATCGTTTTTAGCCTTGGAGTTTTCGTTTGATCTGCGCCGGGACGCCCGCGACCAGCGTGTCTTCCGGCACGTCTTTGGTGACGACCGAACCGGCTCCGGTCATTGCGCCGCGTCCGACTTTGACCGGCGCGACCAGCATCGTGTCGGAGCCGATCTTCACGTCGTCTTCGATAATGGTCGGATGTTTCTGCTTGCCGTCGTAATTGCAGGTGACGGTGGCCGCTCCGATGTTGACGCGGTCGCCTATGGTGGCGTCACCAAGATACGTCAGGTGCATGGATTTTGTTTTGCGGCCCAGGCGCGATTTTTTGACTTCAACGAAATTGCCAACGACGGCTTCTTCGGCAAGCTCGGCGTGCATTCGCAAATGAGCGAACGGCCCAACGGAATTTTTCGCCGTCAGTTTGGTGTCGGCCAGCACACAGGAATTCAGCACTTTGCAATCGTCGCCAATTTCGACGTTGCTCAGGCGCGACCATGAATGGATTTCGCAGCCTGCGCCGATGCGCGAATCGCCTTCGATGATGACTTGCGGATGAATGACCGTGTCGCGGCCAATCTGCACCGAAGCATCAATGTAGGTTGAATCAGGATCAACAATCGAAACGCCTTCAACCATTAGCCGGTTCAAGGTTTCCAGCCGGACTCGTTTCCACATTGCGGCAAGCTCTGCGCGGTTGTTGATGCCGTCGAGTTCATGCGCGTCCGGGTGAAACACCGTTCCAACCGTCAGCCCGGCGTCCAGCATGTGTTGCGGCACATCGGTCAGGTAATACTCGCCTTGCGCGTTCTGCGGCGACAGTTTTTCCAGCGCAACCAACAACGCCGGAACGTCGAAACAGTAAAAGCCAGGATTGAGTTCGGTGATGGCGGCTTGTTCGGGTGTGCAATCGCGCTGTTCAACGATCTTCAGAAAGCTGCCTTGTTCGTTTCGGATGATGCGGCCATAGGCCGGCGGCGGATCAAGTTTGATGGTCACCAGCGTTGCCGCGTGTTTTCCGGCTTCGTGTTCGGCGACCAGCTTTTCCAGCGTTGAGGATTTGACCGCCGGAGTGTCACCGTAAAAAACGACCAGATTGCCACGTGTTTTTTGGATGGCGTCGGTCGCGCATTTGACCGCGTGGCCGGTGCCGAGCTGTTTATCTTGGGTGACGAATTGCAATCGTTCGGCCATGGCCGGAGCGGCAAACGCCGCGCGTGCGGCGGCTTCGACTTTGTCAGCTTGATGGCCGACGACCACAATGATGCGTTCGGGATTGAGCGCTGCGGCAGTCCGCAGCACGTGCGCGATCAGCGGACGACTGCCGAGTTTATGCAGCACTTTGGCCTGGTCGCTTTTCATGCGTGTGCCTAATCCGGCAGCCAGAATCAAAACATTGATAGGAGTGTTCACAGGTTTACCCTCAGAAAAATGGAATTACGGGGATGGTGATCAACTTGGGTCTGGGTGTCAGGTGAGTGGACGGCGTGGATTATAGGCGAGATAAAAACCCAGATAAAGAGCTTGATTCATTTTGCATCTCTTTTCGGCAATCGCTTGTCCGGTAATCGAAGTTTCCATCTTGTCAGACCTGGGATGAAACCACTTGCCATCCCCGCAGTTGGCTGCTTAACATGCGCCGCGTTTGAAAACTGCTTATCACCTCTGAACAATTTGCAGTCGTTCTCCCTGACAGGCTGACTGATGCCCTACAGGCTTCGATCAGAAATGCGTGCCTGAATGTTCCCGGAAATCTTGACTCTTTTTATTGAATCAATATGAAGCTGCCCTCGATTCTGAACTTGATGACCGACGATCTGGCGATTGATCTCGGCACTTCGCGAACGCGCGTGTTTGCGCGCGGACGCGGAATTGTGGTCAACGAACCTTCGCTGTTGGCGTATGACACGCCTTCGCAAGAAGTCGTCGCCGTCGGACTGGAAGCGTTGGAACTGGAAGGACGCGCTTCAGGTGATATCCAAATCATCAGCCCGCTCAAAGACGGCGTTGTCGCCGACCCGACTTTTGCCGGAAAATTGCTGGAACATTACCTGCGCAAAGCCCGCGATGGACGATCGTCGTTTTCGCGGCGCGTGCTGGTTTCGATTCCGGCGGACGCCAGCACTGTCGAACATCGCGCGTTGTATTACGCGGCCAAGGAAGCCGGCGTCAGCAACGTGCATTTCGTCAACAAAGGCATTGTGGCGATTCTGGGTTCGGGCGTTGATCCCGACGATCAACGCGCGACGCTGGTCGTAGACATTGGCGCAGGCACGACCACCATCGCCGCCATGGTTCACAATCATCTGATTTTCACGCGCACGTTGCGCGTCGGCGGCAACGACATGGATTTGGCGTTGATTGACATGATCAAAGCCAACCACAACATTCTGGTCGGGCCGCGCACTGCCGAACGCGTCAAAATCGAATTGGGCTGCGCCGTACCGCTCGATCAGGAAAACACCACGATGGTCAAAGGGCGTTCGACCATCGGCGGCAATCCCGAAATGGCTGTCGTCAACAGCATCGAAATTCACGAAGCCATCGAACCGTTGGTCAATCGCATCGTCAACGCCGTGCAAGACGCTTTGGAAGCCTTGCCGCCCGAAGCTTCGGGCGACATTTACGACCGCGGCATGATGCTGGCCGGAGGCGCTTCGCTGCTGGCCGGACTGGACGAACGGCTGTCGAAAGAAACCGAACTGGCAGTGCAATTGACCGAAAGCCCGCAACGCGCCGTCATTCGCGGCCTGGGCTTG
>JAEUQP010000684.1 GCA_016789645.1 Acidobacteriota bacterium
TCCGTATACGATCAATTCGCGTTACCAGCTTGAGCGAGTGCTGGTGCGAGGCGGGACAGGCATTGTCTTTGCCGCCACCAGTCTGGAATCAGGCAAGGAAGTCACCGTCAAAATCATTCGCGCCAGTGTCATTGCCGATCCGCGCGCGCAGGATCGGTTTCGCCGTGAAGCCCAGATCGCGCTTCAGTTCAAAAATCCGTTGGTGGCTGCCGTGCAGGATTTTGGCATTTTGCAGGATGCCACCGGCTATGTTGTCAGCGAATACATCAAAGGCCATTCACTGCGCGAAGAAATGCAACGCACCGGCAAATTTGATGTGGCCAGTGCCATCAATTTGCTTTCGGAGCTGTGCGACGCGCTGGATGCCGCGCACAAATCCGGGCTGGTTCATCGCGACCTGAAACCGGAAAGCGTTATTCTGCCTTTCAAAACCGAGCCAACCACAGGGTCATTGAACCCGTTGGTGATTCTGGTCGGGTTCAGCTTCACCAAATTCGGCAGCGGCAAACAGTTTGTGCCGGGAACCACGGCGCGGTTGCAAGGACAAGGGCAATTGCCTTTGCGCCCGACGTACCTAAGCCCGGAACAATTTCGCGGCGAAGAAGCCGACTTGCGGTCGGACGTGTACAGTCTGGGAGTTATCGCCTACGAAATGCTGGCCGGGCAACCTCCGTTCGCCGCCAAGCGCGTGGGGGATTTCGGCGTCAAGTTGCTCAACGACAAGCCGCAACCTCTGCACCAGCTCAACAAAGAGGTCAACGCCATGATCGAAGCGGAAATTTTGCGCGCTCTGGAAAAAGAACCGATGGATCGCCCGCAACGCGCCTTGGAATTCAAACGCGATTTATCGAACGCCGCGCACCTGAGCTAAATCATGCACTTGCTCCGAATCGAAGCTCTCAACTTTCGCAATCTTTCTGGCGCAATCGAATTTTCTCCCGGCTTGAATGTCGTTTACGGCCTGAATGCGCACGGCAAAAGCAGTTGGCTGGAAGCGGCGTATTTGCTGGCGACGACCAAATCCTTTCGCACGTCGCACCCGCGCGATGCCATCAAACACCACGAATCCGAAGCCATTTTGCGCGGTACGGTCGCACGCGGAAATCTGACGAAAGACCTGCAACTGTTGCTGACGGCGACAACCAAACAAACTTTCGTCAATGGCAAACGCGAAGCCGCAGTGCGGTATCTGGGCAATCTGGATGCGATTGCGTTTACTGCTGACGAAATGGACATTGTTCGCGGAGCGCCCGATGCCCGGCGAAAGTTTCTGGACCGCGGCGTGTTCGGTACGTTGCCGTCGTATCTGGGCACGCTCAACGAATACAATCGCGTGCTGAAACAGAAAAACGCCTTGTTGCGCGAAGCCTCCGACGCCGATGATCCGCTGCGCTTTCAGCCGCAAATCGAAACCTGGAACGATCAATTGGTCGCGTTTGGAACCGAAGTCCATCGAGCGCGCACTGCTTATCTGGCCAAACTGCAAGCCGCACTCAATCCGTCGCTGTTTCAGGTCGAAGAAATCAAGATTCGGTATAAGTCTTCGCTCGAAGGCAAAGGCGATTTGAACGATTACGCCGCGCTGTTGCGGGAACGGTTGAACCTGCGGCTGAAGAACGAAATCGCCATTGGCTATTCGCTGGTTGGGCCGCACCGCGACGATCTGGAAATTCTTTCGGACGGGTATGAAATTGCCCGGTTTGGCAGTTCGGGACAGCAGCGCAGCGCTTTGCTGATTCTTGAATTAGCTCAATTGACCGTCTATCATCAGGTGTTTGAAGAGTACCCAATTTTCCTAATTGACGACCTTGATGCCGAACTCGACCGCACGCGAATCGAAATTTTGCTCGATTACCTGGATGGCAAAGCGCAGACCATCGTTTCGACCTCCAAGCGTTCCATAGCCGACCGTTATCGCCACCGTGCTTCGACTTTTCTGGTTGAAGCCGGGCGTGTGATTGAAGAAGCATCCGAACAACAGAACCTATGAAAGCTAAAGAAAAGAAAAACCAAGAAGTTGACGCAGAAACCAACGGACACAGCGCCGATAGTTACGGCGCAGGCTCCATTACCGTGCTGGAAGGCCGCGACGCCGTCCGCAAACGCCCCGCAATGTACATCGGCTCCAATGGCGAGATGGGATTGCATCACCTGGTTTACGAAATCGTGGACAATTCGGTGGACGAAGCCCTGGCCGGATACTGCGACAAAATTGATGTCACCATTCACCTGGACAATTCCATCACCGTCGAAGACAACGGGCGCGGAATTCCCGTGGATATGCATCCGACGGAAAAACGCCCCGCCGCCGAAGTCGTCATGACCGTGTTGCACGCGGGCGGCAAATTCGATTCGAACGCGTACAAAGTGTCCGGCGGATTGCACGGCGTCGGCGCGTCTTGCGTGAACTTCCTGTCCGAATGGATGCGCATGGAAATCCGGCGCGACGGCGGCGTGTACGAAATGGAATTCAGGCAGGGAATTAAATCCACCGATCTGAAAAAGACCGGCAAATCCACGCGCACCGGAACCAAAATTACGTTCAAGCCCGACTTGGAAATCTTCACAACGGGAGAATACAGTTTCGACAAATTGTCCGAACGCTTGCGCGAAAAAGCCTTTCTCAACAAAGGCATCCGAATCACCATCACCGACGAACGTTCCGACACCGAAAAGAAACACGAGTTTTATTACGAGGGCGGCATTGCTGAATTCGTTAAACACCTGAACAAAAATAAAAACACGCTGCATCCGAAGCCGATGTACTTTGAAAAAACGGCGACCGGCGTGGATGGCGACGATCTGACCGTCGAAGTGGCGATTCAATACAACGACGCGTACGACGAAAAAGTGTTCAGCTTCGCCAACAACATCAACACGGTGGACGGCGGAACGCACTTGTCTGGCTTCCGTTCGGCGTTGTCCAAAGCCATCAGCCGTTACGCGACGACCAGCAATTTGCTGAAAGATTTCAAAGGCAGTTTGTCCGGCGACGACGTGCGTGAAGGGTTGATCGCCGTCATTTCCGTCAAAATTCCGCAGCCGCAGTTTGAAGGCCAGACCAAAGGCAAGCTCAATTCCGACGTGAAAGGCGCTGTCGATTCGTTCCTGTACGAACGTCTGAGTTCGTATTTTGAAGAGCATCCGTCAGTGGCCAAATCCATTGTTGGCAAGGCGGTCGAAGCCGCCCGCGCCCGCGAAGCTGCTCGCAAGGCGCGCGAAATCGTCCGCAAAGGCGCGCTGAATTCCATGAATCTGCCCGGCAAGCTGGCGGATTGTTCGGAAAAAGACCCGGCGGTTTGCGAACTGTACATCGTCGAAGGAGATTCGGCAGGCGGTTCGGCCAAACAGGGACGCGACCGGCGCACCCAAGCCATCTTGCCGCTGAAAGGCAAAATCCTGAACGTCGAAAAAGCGCGGTTCGACAAGATGCTCGGCCACAACGAAATCAAGGCGTTGATTACGGCGATGGGAACCGGCATCGGCAAAGACGATTTCGACGTCAACAAATTGCGCTATCACAAGATCATTTTGATGACCGACGCAGACGTGGACGGTTCGCACATCCGCACGTTGCTGCTGACGTTCTTTTATCGCCAGATGCCGCAATTGCTGGAACACAAGGTCGAAACGACGAACGAAGCCGGAGAGGTTGAAACCGAGTTGCGGGGGTACATCTACATCGCCCAACCGCCGCTGTACAAAGTCAAAAAAGGCAAAACCGAACGCTACATCAAAGACGAACGCGAGATGAATCGTTTTCTGATGAAAAAGGCGACGGAAGACGTGGCGGTCAAAGTCAAAAAGACCGGCGAAATGATCGAAGGCAAAGACCTGACCACGTTGCTGGAACGGTTGGTGGAATTCAATGGCTATTACCTGAAGCTGGAACGGCGATTGAAAGAGCGCAAGATCGTGGATGCTGCGTTGGAAGCCCTGAGCGGCAAAAAGGGCTTGCTGCAAAAAGAAGGTCGCAAGCTGCACGACGTGTTTGCCGACGAAAGCCTGCTGGGCAAGGTCGAAGCCGCCATCGCCGAAGCCGAATACAAGACCGAACTGACTTCGGACGAAGAACACGGTTTGTCGGAAATCGAAATCAAACTGGCCAACGGCTCGACGGTGTTGATTGACTGGGAATTGGCGACACACGTCGAATTTCAACGCGCGGTGGAGTTGTACAAATCCTTTGTGCAATTGAGCCAGCCGCCCTTCGTCATCATCGAAGGCGACACGGAAACCGAAGTCGAAACCCGCGACGACATGCTCAATCACATTTTGAGCGCGGCCAAAAAAGACCTGCACATTCAACGCTACAAAGGCCTGGGCGAAATGAACCCGGAACAGTTGTGGGAAACCACGATGGACCCGGAAAAGCGCACCTTGCTGCAAGTCAAAATTGACGATGCAGTCGAAACCGATCAGGTCTTCACCGTGTTGATGGGCGACCAGGTCGAACCTCGCCGCCGCTTCATCGAAGACAATGCCTTGGATGTGAAGAATCTGGACGTCTAGCGTTGATCGTCCGTATTGCTCAAGAATTGTTTCCGACAGTGGAAATTAGGCGGATGTTTCCATTGTCAGAAAGTAGTTTCCGATAGTAGAAACAAGTTTCCATTATCGGAAATGGTCGAAGGCAGTCTGATTTATGTCACATGGCTAAACAGAAGGAGAACATGAAGCTACGAAAGCCGCCATCGAAAGGAACTATTGAAGAGAGTCTACGCCTTCTGGCGCGCAAGTATGCCGACAGGCTGAAAAGAGCCATTGACGCGCGGCTGGAAGAAATGAAGGAGGACGACAAGTCACACTTCCTAATTTACCAAGTATTGGGCGTAGGCGATCAAGAAGGACGATTGGTGGATGAGTACCAAAACAAGGGGCGATTTCTGTACAAGTATGCTGGCTCATTCCTTGAGGAAGCGGCGAGGCTTTGCTTTCTTGAAAAATTCCCGGAATCTGGATCAGCATGGGTGCCCAATACCCAAGGACAGCGTCCAAAGAGATTTGGAATTGATTGCCTGGTAGGGGCCGATGCAATCGAGATCAAGTGGCGGGATGCAACCACTGATGGGGATCACATTACGAAAGAACACACGCGCATTCGAGCAATTGTTGATGCTGGGCATATACCGATACGAGTGATGTTTTACTATCCAAATCGAACGCAAGCAATCAGGATTCAGCAGACGCTTGAGACCCTTTACAAAGGCGTGAACGGCCAATATTACTTTGGGTACGCTGCCTGGCAGTATGTGAAGAAAAGGACTGGCGTTGATTTGCTTGAGATACTCAAGAAACTGGCACAAGAAAATGCACCGACAACCTAATGTCCACATACACCTCGGTGACTGCCTGCCCATTTTGCAAGGGATGGAGAGCGGGTCTGTGAACCTTGCATACCTCGACCCCCCGTTCTTTACTCAAAAAGTTCATCGTCTTGCACCACGAGATCGCTCCAGGGAGTTTTCTTTTGATGATCTTTGGTCTTCGCAAAAAGAATATGCGACCTTCCTCTTCGAACGTCTGAGCGAAATACGCAGAGTTGTTGCGGATGATGGAAGCGTCTTCTTTCATTGCGACCGTAACGCTGTACATCTGGCGCGCGCGATCATGGATGATGTCTTTGGCTCCGAGAACTTTCGTTCCGAGATAATTTGGCATTATCGCAGGTGGTCCAACTCGCAGCGGGGGTTGTTGCCAACTCATCAAACCATTCTCTATTACACTCAGTCAGACAATTACACTTTCAATGAAATATGGACAGAGTATTCCCCGGCTACCAATGTTGACCAAATTCTTCAGCGGCGCAGCCGAGACGGTTCAAACAAATCTGTTTATGCGCGTGACGAGCAGGGCAATGCGATTCCAAATGGAACCAAGCGTGGAGTGCCGCTGAGCGACGTTTGGGACATCCCTTTCTTGAATCCAAAAGCAAAGGAACGAACTGGGTATCCTACGCAGAAGCCTTTGCTTTTGCTTGAGCGAATCATCTCGCTTGCAACAAATGAAGGTGATTGTGTGCTGGACCCGTTCTGTGGAAGCGGCACGAGTTTGGTCGCGGCGCAATTGCTTAATCGAACTGCCATTGGAATTGACCTGTCAGAAGATGCCGTAGAAATAACGAAGCAACGGCTTGAAGAGCCGATAATGAGTCAATCTCGCCTGCTCGACGTGGGGCGGGAAGCCTATCGAAATGCTGATGATAATGCGTTGGCCATTTTACAGGGCGTGGACTATGTCCCGGTTCAGCGCAATGCCGGCATTGATGCAATACTGAAGCAGGATTTTGCTGGCGGCCCGATTACTGTGCTCGTTCAGCGTCCGGGCGAAACGCTCTTGGAAGCAGCGAGGAAATTGTCAAAGGCGTCGGCCAGCAAGGGAGCAAAGTTAATGTTCCTGATTGCCATGTCCAGAGGTGGTTGCTTTGACTTCGCAGAGGAGCTTCCCACTGGTGTTGTAGTTATTGAATCACCTGCGCTGGGTATCCGTGAGCATCTGGACAAACTCAAAAGGCCAGATGTTTTGTTAGAGAAGGCCAGCTACTTACCACCTGTTAAACCTGAGTCGCTGTTTGAGACACTGTAAGGCCATATTGAAAACCGCCGATTGGCCAACCGTGTTGTTATTTCTACAGCAAGCCCGACAGCCAGTGCATCACGTTCAACAAAAACTGCGGATTTTGGTTGGCGATGGGGGCGTTCATTCCCATCGGAGCTTTGTTCGGGCCGGCCAGTTGCGCGGAGAACATGGCGGCTTCGCCGAAGACGGCTACGCGGCCTTTGCCAACTTTCAGCGTCGCGCCTTGCAGCCAGCCTTTGATGGAAGTTTTCGGCGTGTCTTTGGTAAAAGCTTCGCCGAATTTTTTTGGCATAAAGGCTTCGGCGTCGTCGCTGAATTTCAGAATTGGTTGGCCGTTGTCCACTTGAAAGGCCGAGCCGGTGAAAGTGGCGACGGAATCAATTTTCTCGCTGGCAGAACGGCCTTGCGTGATGGGGTGCGCCAGCAGCGATCCTTTTTTCAAATCAAACGTCAGCGGCCCCGGAGCTTCTTTCGGTTCGTGCGCGTAACCGTTGTTGAATCGAATGCCAAAAGCTGACGCCAATTTGTCGGCTGCGCCGGGAAACGGCAGGTGGTCGGCAATCAACAACAACGCTCCTCCCGCATTGACCCATTCGCGCACCGCCGCGACTTCCTCATCCGTAAAAGCAGAAGGATTCGGCGGCGACCAATCGTCCTTGTTGCTTTCGTTCAGAGCGTTGGCAATCACCAGAATCTTTCCTTTGGCTAAACTTTCCTTGCTGAATTTTTCTTTGGAAGCATTGACGACGTAACCGTCGCGGCGCAGCAAATCGGCGAAAGTCTGGTACCGCCCTCCAGCCGTGTGAAAGTTGAAATGGGCTTCGTCCAACAGCACGACCAGCCCTTTGCCTTCGGCGAAGGCGGGCTTTTCGATTTTGGGTTTGAAGTCTGTGTCAGGGACTTGCTGGGCGTGGGCGGTGACAGCCAATGAACAGACCGTGAACAGGAAAACCAGAACTGTTTTGTTCAGCATAAAAGCTCCTTAAAGCTCCTTTGACGGTTGATAGGCAGGACGGTCTACGGTCGGCGGGGATTTGAGCATAGGCTTGGGAACCAGTCAATTTTCGTTGACGTAATCTGTCGTCGAGTAACGCTTCGTGGTAAGTTTTGCGCAAAGGGAAGGAGCAAACATGTTTTGTCCGAAATGTGGCACTCAGAACAAAGACGAGCAGAAATTTTGTCGTGGCTGTGGCCAGTCGTTGGTTGCTGTACGAACGGCGTTGGAAGGACGGCTTGAAGAAACCGCACAAACGCTGACCCGGAATTTCGACAAACTCACTGGCGGAGCCGTTACGTTGATGATTTTTACGTTGATCGCGCTGGTGACCCTCCTGTTTTCTCCATTTTCTGCGGCCATCAATCTGGCGTTGGGATTGATCATTGGCGCTCCGCTGGTTTTCATCGGAGCAAAACAGTTGCAAACCGCGATCACGCAACTCAATCCGAAAGATCGAGCCAAAGCGCTGCCGAAAGCCGACCCGGCAGGCTTTGTGCTTCCTGATCCTGCGCCCGTGGCAATGCCTGCAGTTCCCGACACCGACCCATTAGCCAACGCACCTGTACCGACTTCCGTCACCGAACACACCACGCAACACCTGAATCGGCCATAAGCCCGAAGAGCGGGCAACGAGCTTGCGCTTGCGGATTGCAAATCCGCGTCTTGGCTGCATAATCTGCCATTCACTTGTCAGCCCGATTCATAAGGAAAGAAGTTGTTCACCCTTTGCCAATGAGCACACTGAAGATTTGTTACCACGGAAACTGTTTTGACGGAGCTTCGTCGGCGGCTGTGTTTTCGCGCTTTTACGAAGAACGAATTCATCCCGGTTGGGCGCGCGCCTTTCAGCCAATGATGCATCGCGCCGGAGCCTTGTTCGACGAATCCATCTTTGACGGCGACGAAAACGCCATCGTGGATTTCAAATACTGCCCGTCGGAAAAGCTGACGTGGTGGTTCGATCATCACAAAAGCGCTTTTTTGACCGCCGAAGACGAAGCGCATTTCCGTGCCGACACGCGCGGCAAAAAATTCGTGGATGCCAGCTACAAATCCTGCACGCGATTTATCGCCGATGTTGCGGCGGAAAAATTCGGTTTCGATCCTTCGCCGCTCAATGAATTGCTGCACTGGGCGAACAAGATTGACGGAGCGCTGTATGAAGCTCCGGCGGAACCTGTCGAAATGAAAGCGGATGCGTTCAAGCTGGCACTCGTGATTGAAAACACGCGCGACCAGCAAATCATTGAACGCATCATCACCGATTTGCAGTTCAAACCGCTGGCTGAGATGGTCGCGTTGCCGTATGTCGCCGAACGCATCGCGCCGCTGTATGAACGCCATCTGCGTTCGATGGAAATCATCAAACAAGCAGCGCACGTTCGCGGGCCGGTGATTTTTTTCGACGTGGTTGGCCACGACATGGAAGGCTACAGCAAATTCATTCCGTACTACCTGCACCCCGAAGTGACCTACAGTGTCAGCGTCAGCCAGTCGTCGTTCCGGTCAAAGATTTCCGTCGGATCGAATCCCTGGTCTCCACGTCCGCGAACGCATGATCTGGCGGCGATCTGCGAACGGTATGGCGGCGGAGGTCACGCAGTGGTCGCTGCGATTTCGCTGGCGCCGGAAGAGCTTGAAACCGCGCGCAAGATCGCTGCGGAAGTCGTGGAAGAGTTGCAGAAATAATCCAGTCTGACTTTAGGAGTAAAAAGCTTGGCAAAAAAGAAGTCGAAAAAGTTGGTTGAAGTTTCG
>JAEUQP010000096.1 GCA_016789645.1 Acidobacteriota bacterium
TTCGGTGATCAGAATCGGAGCTTTTCGCCCCGGCACTGCCGCTGACGTGATGATGCAATCCGTCTGTTTGGCTTGTTTGGCAATCAGTTCGCGGCTGCGATCCATGACCTCTTCCGTGACCTCTTTGGCATACCCGCCCGCGCCTTCGGCAGATTGGCCGCCTAGGTCTATTTCCAGAAACTTTGCGCCTAACGAGCGAACGGCCTCTCCGGCGGCGGCGCGCACGTCGAAACCTTCGACCACTGCGCCCAAACGCCGAGCGGTTGCAATCGCCTGCAATCCGGCGACGCCTGCGCCCAGCACCAGCACCTTCGCTGGTGGAACCGTTCCCGCTGCTGTCGTCAACATCGGAAACATGCGCGGCACCTGATCGGCGGCCAGCAGCACGGCTTTGTAACCGACAATCGTCGCCATCGAAGACAATGCATCCATTGCCTGTGCGCGGGTTGTACGCGGAATCAGTTCGACGGCAAAGGCCGATACGCCGCGTTCCATCATTGCGCGGAGCCGCTCCGGTTCGTCCAACGGACGCAAAAATCCAATGACCACTGCGCCGGATTTCAATTTGGCCACGTCATCATCCGGAGGACGATTGATCGTCAGCAACACATCAGCCGATGCCAGCAACGCTGCTCGGTCTTTTGACACCGTCGCGCCGGCGGCTTCGTAATCAGCATCCGACGCGCCGGCATTCAATCCGGCGCTGCTTTCGACGGCCACGGAAGCTTTCAGGCCAACTAATTTTTTGACGGATTCGGGAATTAAAGCTACGCGAGATTCTTGAGGATCGGTTTCTCTCAGAATTGTGATTTGCATATTGTGTGAGTTAATTGAAAGTTGAGTTTTACTTCGTTCAACGGCGGAACTTCTTGCGGTAGACCGAGGGCAGTATAAGGACGATGGAATGTTGATGCAAATTCTGATTGCTTGATCGCAGACATCATTTGCCGGATCGTTCTGGAACAACGAGAATAGCAATCCAATGAACAATCAAACCTGGAAAGTGGACGCAGCCGACGCAGACGTTCGGCTGGATAAATGGCTGGCGGCGGCGGATCGGCTCGGTTCACGGTCACGCGCGCTGGCCGCCATCGAAAAAGGAAAAATCTTCGTCAACGAAGTCGAACAATCTGCCGCCGACGCAGGGCGCAGATTACAACCGGGCGAAACCATTCGGTTGTGGATGGATCGTCCCGGCAGCAGCGAGCGCCGTTACACCGAACGCCGCGAAGCCGGGCTGCATATTCTGTACGAAGATTCTGCATTGCTGGTAATCAACAAGCCCGCTGGATTGCTGGCCGTGCCGCTGGCATCCCAGCCAGACGAGCCTTCCCTTTTCGATCAAATCAAACATCATCTGCGCTCAACCCGGCGCGAACCGTTCGTCGTTCACCGCATTGATCGCGACACGTCGGGGCTGGTCGTGTTTGCCAAAACCGGCGAAGCCCAAAAAATTCTGAAAAAACAATTCGAACACCGCGATGCCGACAGAATCTACCTGGCCGTTGTCTATGGCCTTCCGAAACCTGATTCGGGAACGTGGAAAGATTTGATTGAGTGGGATAACGAGGAGTTGAAACAGCAGCAGGTTCAGGAAAAAACCCGCAAGGCTCAAGAAGCAGTTTGTCGTTACAAGGTGCTCGAAAAATTCCGCGACGCCACGTTGATCGAAGTCTGTCTGGTTTCAGGCAAGCGCAACCAGATTCGCATTCAGGCAGGTCTGCGTGGTTTCCCGCTCGTCGGCGAGAAAATGTACGTGTACGAAAACCCTTACCGTCGAGTG
>JAEUQP010000713.1 GCA_016789645.1 Acidobacteriota bacterium
GGAATCACACGCGGAGGCGGCCCGGTGTAACTGATTTTGTCCACGTTGGCGATGTCGCCCATTCGCACAAACCACATTAAATCGTCTGTGTCTTTGGTCAGGGATTGTTCCATCGTCGTCAGCCGCTCTTCCAACGCACGAATGCGTTGCAGTGTGGGGTCTTCGGTGGGGCGGGTTTGCTCTTGAGCCAGTGCGGAAATCGCCAGCGCACAGCTCAGGGCCAAGCCTCTCAGCATCGTTTTCATCGAATTGTCTCCGGTACGGAAAATCAGGAATTGTCTGTCGAACGCTTCAGACGCGCCGACCGGACAAGAGGTTACAGCAGAGAATCGGAACGGGCAATTTAGCGAGGCTGGCTTTACGCGGCGACAGGCAGAATGATGCGGAAACAGGTTCCGGCGCCGACTTCGGATTCGACTTTGATGCGTCCGTTATGAAGCTGGACGGCGCGGAAGGCCTGCGCCAATCCGATGCCGCTGCCTTTGGGTTTGGTGGTGTAATACAGGTTGAAAATCTTGTCGCGGGCGTCTTCGGGAATTCCGGGGCCGTGATCGGTGATGGCAATGTAAACGTGGTCTTCGTCATCCTGACCGGTTTCCAGCACCAGTTTGCCGCCGCTGGGCATAACCTGGCAACCATTGATGATGATGTTGAGAATTGCTTGTTTCAGCAAATCCGGATCGGCTTTGATGACCAAGGGGCCTTTGCCGTAATGTTCTTCCAGATCAACTCCCTGAGCGCGCGCGTCGGCGGCCAGCAAAATGACTTCGCGCACCAGCACATTGGCGTCCACCTGCGACAGTTTCATTTCCACGGGGCGCGTGAAATCCAGGAAGGTTTGCACGACTCGTTTCAACCGATTGACTTCGGTCATCAAAATGTCCACGTGCGGTTTCGGATCGAGTCCCGCGTCCATTTTTGCGCCCAGCAATTCCAGGTGCAGCACCATCGCATGCAGCGGATTTTTGACTTCGTGGGCGACGCCCGCAGTGATGCGGTTGAGCGCCGCCAGTTTGGTGGCGAAATCGAGCTGCGTCTCCAATCGCTGCAAGGTTTCAAAATCGCGCAGTGTCAACAAGGCTCCGGCGGGTTGGCCGCGATCATCGAACAATTGCAGCGACGCGACGATGGTTTGCGGTTGCTGCGTTCCGTTGACCGGGAATGTGGCGACTTCTTGCAAGGATTGTCCGCTGGTGTATGCGCGTTCGGCGATGATCGTCAGCGGATGGCTGTAACTCAACGCGTCGGACAATTTCTGCCCACGCAAAGTGAACCGACCGCCACTGAGCATTTTTTCGGCTTCAGGGCTGGCCATAATCACGCGGCGTTCGCGGTCGAGCAGCAAGACACGTTCGGACAAACTGCCGACAACCTGTTGCAACTGGTCGCGGATGGCTTCGATTTCGGTGCGGTTACCGGCAAAGCGGCGACCGAGTTCGCGCAACCGTTGCGCGATGGATTGCATTTCGACATTGACCGGACGAGCTTCGGCGGGAACGGTGCTTTCGGCTTCAAGCTGTTCGATGCTGTCCATCACTTCGCGCAACGGGAACAACACCAGACCTGCCGACAACAACGCCGTCAGCACGCACAACCCCATGATGATCGCTCCGAAGACCAGGCTGAGTTTGACCGTCGGCGACAATTCATTGCGCAGGATCGAAGCCGGAACTCCGGCGACGATTTTGGCAAAGGGTTTGTTGTCCAGATTCAGCGCCCAACTCATTTCGTAAATGTGATCCTGCCGCCATAACTGCCAAAGCTGTTTGTACCAGCGGGCGGTTTCCAGTTGTTCCATCGAAACGATCTTGCCGGAATTTTGCGCTTGTGACGTTGGACCCGATTGCGCGATGACGGCGCCGTCGGTGGCAATGATGGAAACATAGGCGAATTCTTTATCCTCGCCAGCGTTGGTTTTGATCAGCGAACGAACCGTATCGTCCATGCTGATCGCCATCCGCTGGTCTTCCAGCGGGCGCGTGAGAATGGCTCGTTGCGCAAAAGAGGAAAGCGGATCGGCGATTTTTTCGAAGGATTCCCGTTTGGCAGTGGTATGAGCGTTGAGCAGCCGCGCGATGTTAAAGCACAGCAAAGTCGCCGTGGCGATTAAAACCAGTGAAATGATGACTGTTAAGTGTCGCGTGCGGACACTAGGTTCCCAACTCATGTGGCTTGCTCAATCTCGTTTGATGAAGCTACAGGCGCGGAGCAAACGCCACAGTCTTCTCAACGGAATTTCTTACTCTGAAATCGTCGTAAACGAGTTCAGACACTTTGCTGACAAACGGAA
>JAEUQP010000717.1 GCA_016789645.1 Acidobacteriota bacterium
CGCGCGAACGCCAATGGACACACCGCTCGCCTGCTTTATCGCGCTGACCATGTTGTCTTCGGTCTTTTCGCTGGAACCGGAAATCAGTCTGCCCAAGATGAAAACTCTGGTGCTGTTCGCCACGGTTTATTTGCTGGCGACTAACCTGAACAACAGTGGCGTCAAACTGCTGGCCGGATTGCTGATCGCATCCGCGTTAGGCGGAGTCGGATTCAGTTTGGTAGAAAAAGTTGGGGGGCGAGGAATGGTGATCACAGCCATCGAACACGACAGCCCGTTAGCTGCCAGCAAACTGCAACCCGGCGATGTGATCTGGATGATTGCCCGCAAACGTGTGGCATCACCCGAAGCCGCCGCCGCCGTCATTCGCCGGCATCGTTCCGGCGAAACGCTGGAGCTTGAAGCCTTGCACGCGGGCGACCCTGTTCCCGTGTCGCTCGTCGTCACCGACGAACTCAAAGCCAAATCAAATCCATTGGGAATTACCGCTGGCGGCAGCAGTCGCCAATTTCGCGTTTCAGGGTTTTCGCGGCAGTTTCTGACGTACGCCGAGCAGATGCAGATTTTGGCCTTGCTGGCTTATGGTGGATTGCTGGTTGGGTTGTTAAATTGGCGACAGGCAAAAAATCGAAACTGGCTGCTTCTCTGCTCTGCCTTGTTCATGTTGTTTGGTTTGGCGTTGGTGTTGACGGCTTCGCGGGCGGTGATCGCGTCGTTCATCGTGACGCTGCTGATTGCGTCGCTCAGCGCAGGCCGCCGAGCGGTGATGATCGCTTTGATTGCGGCGGCTTTGCTCGGAGCCTTAGGCGTGTACGTGGTGACTTCAGCCCGCCAGCAAGTCGTGACCAGCTTCAAAGACGACAGCACACTTCGCCGCATCGGTTACATGCAAGCTGGCTTGAAAGTGATTCCTCAATATCCTTTACTGGGTATCGGCATGGATTCACACAAACTGCATTGGCAGGAACTGGGCTTCTCCGGCGATTACGTCACGCACACGCATTCGACGCCGATTCAGATTGCGATGGACAGAGGCGTGCCCGCGTTGATTTGTTACGGCTGGTGGATCGCCGTTTTGCTGATTGCCGCTTACAAGGATTTCAAACAAAAAAGCCGACCTGAAAATCAGATCGGCCTTTTCTCCTCTAGCCTGTCGCTCGGAGCCTTCGCCGCCATCATAGGCTTCTCGCTCAGCTCGCTGACCAACTACAACTTCGGCGATTCCGAAGCTTTGACCATGCTGCTGTTCGTCGTCGGGTTGTTTCTTGCCAACTCATCGCGCCATTGAACTGTGGCAATTTCTCACCGCCGGACAAAATTCGAAAAACTGCCACATCCTGCCAGCCTCCTCCCTGTTAAACGCCATAGATTCGCCGTCGCTCGTCAGGTCCGTTGACGAGTCATTCCAGCGAAATTTTCTTCGCCCGAACCAAGCATTGAACCAAGGAGGCTGACCATGTTTGTAAAACCTTTCATGCTGATACTGTTGCTGAGTTTGCCCGTTTTTCAACCGACCGGCGACATATTCACATCGCACGATAAACACGGTACTAAGCAGAAAAAAAATGAACCTGCCTACACCAAAGAGCAGCAAGAAAAGTTACGCCAAGCTGAAAAGGCGGCGGACCATTTCGTCAACCGTTGGCGCGAAACACTCGACCTGAACATTCTGTTCGATGAACTGTACGTCACCGATCCCGCCCGCCGGCAACGCAACATCCTACTGTTCTGTGATGTCTATGTGTTTATGAATCCTGAACGCGGTTGTCGGGAGTTGATCGGTAAGGTTGATAACGAAACACTGAAACGAGGTTTCTTTGGGTTTTGGAATTTGGTTTATATGCAAACTGATTATGATCTCGCCTTTAGCAAACCGGAAGATTACGACTCTCCCACACCGCCAGGTTTTGAAATACTGGAAGAAGAATTTGAAGCGGTTGAGAAAAAATATGGAGAATCAGGTCCCCGAAGCGGTCAAATCAGGCAGTTTGTTCTGGACATAACCAGCACTTACGAAAAGATGAACGCGCTTTATCGTCGGAACATTTCACTAGAAATGTTCACTTCTGCTCGTTACAAAGAAAATTATCAGCGCGAATATGCAAAGTACGACGACTCGGAAATCCTGAATGATGGGTTAAACAAGTTTTCCGCTAAACCCGGCGAAGTCATTTATCGAGTGAAACGAGGAGAGTTTGAGCTGTTCTTTGTCAAAGAAGCCGGACAGTTCAAAGTGCTGACGATTGGGTACGAACTTTGAGCGCCCGGCTTTTGATGCTCTTCTCTTTTTTGCAATCGGTGGCCAATCACAAAAGTTAGTTGCCTTTCTTGGCTGAACCATGCGGCGCGGCTTTGTAATGGTCGCGCAGCAAGTCGGCTCCGAAATCGCCGTTGAAATCGCGCCAAACCGAATGAATGTGGTTGCCGTCGTTTTGCGTATTGTCGTATTCGACCAGAAACGTCGGCCCTTGCAATCGGTAATAGTGCAAATCACCTTTGTTCACTCCGCCCGCCCAGGCAAAAAAGATTTTGTCCATTCCTGCGCCTTTCAACTTCGAGCGACGTTCAGCAGCAACGTCGTCGTGCATTCTGCTCAAATACACTTCCAGCAATTGGCTGAACAACTCTTTTTGCTGTTTGGTGAGTTGGCCGTACCCGATGCCTTCGGGTTTCAACGGATCAACCTTCAGCTTGTTGACTGTCAAAATATCCGCCGGAGCTTTTTGGTCGAAAATGGCGACGGCTTTCTGTTTGTCGTCCAGAGATGCAACCAACGCGCGGCCTTTGTCTTCTTCGCCCGCCAGCACGCGCAAACCTTTATGTTCACCAACGCGAACTTCCGCCGGATTCGTGCCCATAAACGCCGGAGAATTGGCGATCAATTCACCTTTGACGACAGTGAAGTTCAGCGACATGTGATGACCTTCAAAACTCCAAGCCCAACGATCCTTCGCGCCTGGCGTGCCGTAAATGCCAACGTGATACAACTCCGGGTCGCGCGGCCAGGTTCGTTTCGGCCCTTCGATTTCGCGCAAGATCGGTTCTAAACCAATGATCGAAGTCGCTTTTTGGTATCCGGCGGCGCTCAGCCCGGAGCGCAAAAAGTCCATCGCCAGC
>JAEUQP010000102.1 GCA_016789645.1 Acidobacteriota bacterium
CATTCAGACCATCACTTGAATCTCAGCTTGACGGTGTTGGCTTTTTTGCCATCAACAGTCACAACCACATCAACTTCACCGCGACCGACCAGATTGTTCGGCAACTGCAAATTGATCTGATCCAGCCCGTCAAGCCCGGGCGTCATCCCGGCATACAGGACGCCGGCCTGAATTCCGCCGATTTCGACCGACACTGCTGCCAATGAGGTGCGATAACGGAATCCGCTGCCGTACAAAATCAAATATACCGTTTCTCCCGGTTGAGTCAGGTCAATCGGTTTGGCAACGAAAGCATTTTGATTGGCGTTGAATTCAGCAACAGATTCATACACTTGCTGGCCATTTTGTTTGACTCGCAGCGCCTGAGCCGTCGCAACTCCCTGCCCGCTGGAACTGGCCGTGAACAGAGCCGGAGCGACCGGCTTGATTTCAACCTCGGCAATCGAAGTGTGACCGCTGCCGCTTTCGACCGTGATGGTGGCTTTGCCAAGCGCCACAGTTGACGGCAAAAGGTAATTGATTTGTCCCGGCGAAACGAAAAACAGTGGAGCTTTGTGCTCTTTTCCGGTGAAGTCTTTGATCGTCACCGTTGTTCCGATCAATTCGGTCGGCAGCGGGGCTGCACCCGCCAGTTTCAAATCGGTTGCCAAACCACTTCCGAACGCTGACACCAATGACGCCGGAGCCAGTGCGCCTCCGACAAAACTTGCCGACGACACATTGGCGACCGTGCCGTACACCATGAACGGTTCGGAGTTGGTTTCATCGGCGCTGTTCTGTTTGACAACAGTTATGTCAAACACTCCTTCGTCATCCAGATCGCCTGCCGGTATCGTCGCCACCAACGTTGAACTGTTGATGAACGATGTCGAACGCTCTTCGCCATTCCAGCGAACCTTGCACCCATTGGCGAAATTCGCGCCTTTGACCGTCAACTGAAACTCTTTACCACCTTTGGCAGCAAAGCCTGGACTGAGATCGGTAACCCACATGGCATCTGCTCCGTTCGTCCCAACCTGATTGATCAGAAACGTTTTTCCCGCAATCGAGACGGTGCCCGACCGAGGCGCTCCCGAATTGGGTTGAACTTTCAATTTCACGGAGCCGCTGCCTGCGCTCACTGACCCACTCAGCACAGAAATAAACGGTGAGAGGCTGTTGGCAGTCCAGGCGCATGAATTTGCTGTCGAGACTCCAACGTTTACTTCCCCTCCATTGACGCCAATTTGTGCATTGGAGGGATTCATGGTGAAGGAACAATTACTATTGGCAGCCTGATTGACAGTCACAATTTTATTTCCAATCGTGATTGTCGCGCTGCGCTTTGCCCCTGAATTGGGGTCCACTGAAAAATAAAGTGTGCCCGAACCATTGACTGGCTTGCTGGTAATCTTTACCCACGTAGCGTTTGAGGTTAGCCCCCAGGTACACGACGACAAAGAAGCGGTCACTTGAACCGTCCCCAATCCATTGCCTGCCTGAAAATTGAAGATTGATGGGCTAAGCGTAAAACTACATGCGCCAGCGGCCTGAGTCACTGTAAACACCTGATCTCCCAGTTTGATCTGACCTGTCCGCGCTGCACCTGGGTTGATTGCCACGTTGTAAGTTACCGGCCCGCTGCCAACCGAATTGTTTCCGCCCACAATGGTCAGCCAATTCGTGTTGGAAGTTGGGTTACGTGGACAGGCGGAGCTTGATGCGGTGACATTGATGCTCCCTGAACCACCTGCGGCATCGAAGGTTTTCGAAGCTGTGCCGAAAGAATAATTACATCCGCTGGCTTGGATAACGGTTAGCACTGCGTTGCCAAGTGTAATTTTGCCAGTTCGCGTCGGCCCATTATTGGCGGCCAAGTCAAAAAAGATCGTGCCACTGCCGGTCATATCATTCCCAATTCCCAGTTTGATCCAATTTGAATTGGATACAGCTCCTCTCGGACATGAAGAGTATGGCGTACTTACCTTGACGTGGCCGGGTTCATTTCCACTTGCGTAAGAGACCGATGTGGTGTCAAACGAAAATGAATTAGGACAATCAACCATGGGTTGAGTGATGTAAATTGAATCCTGATCAGCGGTGTGCTCTGAGCCATAAGTGGCTATAACCGACAGCCAAGCGAAGCGCGGGGGACCATAATTGGTGTCTACATCAACAGAAATATTCATATTTGTCCCACCACTGGCAGGATGAGGATGAATCCATTTTGAGCCGTTATTGCTAACCACCCACCCACACCCCGCACCACCAGCAAGAGTGATCTGCAATTGAAAAGTTTCCCCACCTCCTGGGCTAAGGTGAGGGACCAGTGGTGCAGCCGTAACCGTGCAGGCCCCTGTCGTCTTGGTTAATGTTGTTGTGTTTGTCGCGTAAACAGCACTTCCGAAACAAACTACGCTTACAACCAGCAACACGATCCTGGCAATCAACTTATGACAAATGACGTTGCGTGACCTCATGGTTTTCTCCTTCTTCCGATGCAAGTTGTTAGAAACCACGGCATTTGAGTGCCATTGAGTCGGCTTCGACTCAGGCAGTTGTTGCCGCTCACCAGAACAGGCGAAAAACAAGAGCGAAGTTAATCACGTCAAGAAGATTTTTTTAGTGATGATTTGAGAACGAAAAAGTGAGGAAATAGAGATAAGAAGAATCGCGGCTCGGAATTGTTGGCAACCACAACGAATCAGTCCCGTAGAAAAGGCCTGATCGTCTTGCTATGGCGATTTGACGCGCTTTTTCAACGCCTGCCAAATTCCCGCTTTGCTGATTCCCAACGAATGCGTAATTCTTCCAGCAACTGTTGAAACGCGGGTTCCTGCCGCAGCGATGCCAGATACGGATCGTTGGAAAAAGCCGGGTAATTCGGGAAACCGTCCTGTGCGGTGACGCGCAACCAGTGAATGGCGCCTTCGCGACGGCCTGCCAACGCGTAAATGCGGGCAATGGAATGCGTCAGGTGATGGTAGGTGGGACTGCGGCGCGAAAGTTTCAGCATCTCCGGAATTGCCGCAAGGGCTTGATCGTGGCGACCGTCGAGAGCATCCACCATCGCTTGAAACGAGGCGATGTAAATTTGCCGCGGATCGCGCTGATGCCAGGCGGCAACCATGGGAGCGATTTCCCTGACCTGCATTTTTTCCAACCGCCAGAAAACTTCGTCGAACGGGTGATTGCCCAGATTGAGCGGCAACGCCAGAGCTTCGTCAGGGCGACCATTCATCACGTAATAGCGAAAGAAATTTGCCAGAATGAATTCGCTGGCGGGTTCCAGAGCCTGTGCGCGACGCATTTCCTCCACCCAGTGTTCCAGCCCCAGATGCGCGTAAAGTTGCCCCAAATCCAGGTGTCCCACGTCGGGATCAATCTGTTGGGCGCGGAGCAAACTGCGAATGGCCTCCTCAGTTTTGAAGTTTTCGTATTCGCTCCACAAAATCAGACTGCGGGCGACGTAAACTTCCGCCAGTTGTGGATTCAACCCTTCGGCAAGAATCAATTGCGCTCTGGCCTTTTCAACCAGCACAGGATTGGTTTCAAAAAAGACCGCCAGATGCGCTTGGGCATGACCAAGTTTGGCGTGGGCAGCGGCGAATTGCGGATCGAGTTCGACGGCGCGTTGAAATTCCACAACAGCATTGTCCAATGGCCTTCGGTTGTTCAGATTGGAATCGCGGTCATCGAAAAAATACACGCCTTTCATAAAATGATTCAGCGCTTCGGCATTGGACGTACCGCGCTGATTAAGCCGCAAACGATCTGTCGAACTCAGTTCCAATCGAAGCTGCGTGGCTATTTGCCGCGCCAATTCGTCCTGCAACCGAAAGAGGGTTGTTTCGCTCAGGTTGAATTTGTCCGCCCACAGCGACACGCCATCGCGAACGCGCAACAAATTGACTGTTACACGCAATTCTTCCGGCATGCGTTGAATAGTGCCTTCAAGTACGGCGTCTACTTTCTGCTCGCGGCCAATTTGCAACGCATCAAGAGGTTTTCCCGCATACCGATTGACGGCGCTGGTGGGGCGAACGACCAATCCGCCAACTTTACTCAGGCGCGAAATAATTTCGTTGGCCAGTCCCAATCCCAAATACGCATCTTCGGAATGGGCAGACAACGATTGCAATGGCAACACTGCGAGCGACTGAATTTTGACCGTAGACGCGCTTTGATCCGCTTGGCGAACACGCCAGTAAACAACCATCACCATCAACACAAATAGCGCGATCAGGCCGACAAGCATCCGTTTTCGCCACTGAGAAGTTGGCAATTCGTTTTTGCTGTCGCGGCACTTTTGCAAATCGCTTAACACTGCTTCTGCGGATTGATACCGCTGTTCACGATCTGCTTTGAGCAATCGTGCAACGATGGGCTGCAACATTGCGGGCAGTTGGCGCTCTCCCTGCGGAGGCAACACACCGGTCAGCATTTCGTGCAGAACAACTCCAAAACTGTACAAATCAGAGCGAGCATCCACACGCTGACCGGCAGCCTGTTCCGGCGACATATAATTCACCGTTCCCATCGGCAAACTTTGGTGACTGTCACCTTGGGAAGATGTCGGGCGAGCAGGCTCCTCAACCTCTTGTGAAGTAGTAAAGGCCGTTCTGGCCAATCCAAAATCCAACACCTTCACCAGTCCGTCGGGGCGAACCATGATGTTTTCAGGTTTGATGTCACGATGAATGATTCCCACGCGATGCACAGCCTGAAGCGCGCCGACGATCTGGATCGCGATGTCGAACGTTGTCGCCAGCGACAACGCTCCATCGCCCAACATTTGGCGCAAGGTTTTGCCTGAAACCAATTCGGTGGCGATGAAATGGACATCCCCAACCTGATCAATTTCATAGACGGTAATGATATTGGGATGATTGAGGGCCGAGGCGGCGTGCGCTTCCTGTTCGAATCGTTCTACCAATCGTTTATTCAGGGTGAATTCCATCGGCAACAGTTTCAACGCGCATTGGCGATTCAACCGCTGATCCAAAGCCAAATAAACTTCCCCCATGCCTCCGCGCCCCAGCAGAGACACAATCTGAAAGTGGCTGATTTGAGTTCCCGGCGACAATCGGAATTGTTCTTGAGCGAGTTTCGTCGCAAGCGTTGCCATCGCAGTAGATTCAATGAAACCGCCTGTTTCATGTTCCCACGACAACAACGTCTCAATTTCGCGCCGCAGTTGGTCGTCTGCGCCACAAGCTTCAGCAAGAAAGGCTGACCGCTGATCAGGCGGAAGCTGCAAAGCGTCCGCACAAAGGCGGCTAATTTGTTGGTACCGATCCGGTGTCATGTAATTTGCCGGGCTGTAATTCGTTCAACAACCACAATCGCGCAACAGTCCAGTCTCGTTTGACGGTGGCGACGGAAATTCCCAAAGCGGCAGCAATCTCTTCTTCCTTCATTCCGCCAAAAAATCGCATTTCAACAATGCGACTCTGTCGCGCGTCCAGTTGCGTCAATTTCTCCAAGGCCTCATCCAGTGCGACCACGTCCAAACTGGTTTCCGGATTGGCGATGTTGGAGGCTTCGGACAACGAAACCTGTATGGAGCCGCCACCGCGTTTTTGGTAATCGCGCGAGCGCGCAAAATCCACCAGTACGCGGCGCATCAACTCCGACGAAACGCCTAAAAAGTGAGCCTTGTTTTTCCATTCGACGTTTTTCCAGCCCAACAAACGAATCCAGGCTTCGTTAATCAATGCCGTCGTCTGCAAAATGTGGCCGGGGCGTTCTCCGTTCAGGTAATTGGCTGCCAACCGATGAAGCTCTGCATACACCAGCGGCGCCAACGATTCCAAAGCTTGCGGGTCTCCTTGGTTCCAGGCGTGCAACAGTCGTGTGATTTCGTGAGGCGGTGGCGATTCCATGGCTCCTCCTGAATTTCCCTCAAGGGAAAATGCAAGTTCACTTCGCGGGCGAATGTAACACTGCTCCAAATTTTTCTCTACAAAACGCTCTTTTCCTGAGCTATGCCAGAGCCGATTCACGCCTTTCCAAGTGAGAAGAGAAAAAGTCGAGAACAATTTGAAGACCGGGTTGCCGATGTAACCTGAAGATAAATGTTTATATTGAATCGGAGGTAATTATGAAACGCACACTGAGTTATATTTTCATGCTCGCTGGTTTGGTAATGAGTCTGGCAGCAGCGAATTCTTTGACATTTACAGCGATGGCACAAACAACGATTGCCCCATTCCGGGCCGATTTCCCCCGTCCATTTACCTGCACGCAAGGAACCCTGACCGGAACGTATGGCATGCTGGTCAAAGGGAATGTTCTGAATCTGCCCGGATTGCCAATGAAACAATATGCAGCCATCGGCCTGGTGACCTTTGACGGGCACGGCAACTTCTACACTCACAAAGGCATGGTCAACAACAATGGGGCGTTAACACCATTGCCCGACGAAACCGGAACTTACACGCTGGATTCGGATTGCAAAGGAACAATGATTGGCCAGGGAGGCAATTACCAGATTGTCGTTTCCAAAAATGGCCATGAATATGATGCAGTGTATTCGCCCCAAACCGGACCATTTACACCTACGCCACTGGTCTTGAGCGGAATCGGCAAAAAGGTGGAACCGTACGAAGTAGGTCCCAACCCATTGGATCGAGCGCGAAGTTTTTATTGTTCGATGGGAACGATTGCCGGCACGTGGAGCGTGTCGTTCGAAGGAATGACCAATGACTTTCCGCCCCTGCCTCCGGGGCCGTTCCGTGGGGTGGTGACACTCAAATATGATTCGTCTGGCGCGTTT
>JAEUQP010000769.1 GCA_016789645.1 Acidobacteriota bacterium
GCGCGCGTGATCGTCAATCGCATCTGGCAACAGTATTTCGGCGCCGGACTGGTTTCGACGCCGGAAGATTTCGGCGCGCGCTGCGAACAACCGTCGAACCCGCAATTGCTGGATTGGCTGGCGGCTGAATTTGTCGAAAAAGGTTGGGACATCAAACACATTCACCGATTGATCGTGACATCGGCAATGTATCGCCAATCCTCGAAACTTACGCCGAAGCTCGTGGAAGCCGATCCGACCAACACCTGGTTGGCGCGCGCGCCTCGGTTGCGCGTCGAAGCGGAAACGGTTCGCGACATAGGCTTGGCCGCCAGCGGATTGCTAAGCCGCAAAATCGGCGGCCCGTCGGTGTATCCGCCCATTCCCGAAGGCGTGATGAGTCTGGGACACAACGAAATGCCCTGGCCGACCGCGAAGGGCGAAGATCGTTATCGCCGTTCGATGTACACATTCTGGAAACGCACGGTTCCCTATCCTTCGATGATTGTCTTCGACCAACCAAACGGAGATTTTTCCTGCACGCGCCGAATCCGTTCGAACACGCCGTTGCAAGCCTTGACCAGTTTGAACGATCAACTGTTTATGGAAATGGCTCAAGGCCTGGCGCTGCGCGTTTTTACGGAAGGCGGTTCCAGCGACCGGGACAAGCTTCATTATGCGTTTCGGCTTTGCACCGGGCGCAAACCGGACGAGTTTGAAACCAAACGACTGCTGGCGTTGCTCGACGAACAGCGGAACGTGTTTGACGGACGCACGTCATCGGCGGTGTATGTGTCGGCAATGGATTTGACCAAGCTGCCGGAAAACATTGACCTGCACAAACTGGCTCCCTGGACGATGGTGGCGCGCGTGCTGCTGAATCTGGACGAAACCATCACGAAGGAATGAGTTTGCTAGGTACGCTGGCGAGCAAGCTGTGGCGGCAAATGCCGAAATGCATTCGGCGATGGGGCGTCTTGCTGACTGAAGCACGGTTCACCGTAACCGCCGGAGCCGTCATTACGGATGACACCGGGCGTGTGCTGCTGTTGCAGCATCGGTATCGTCCGGGAAGCGGATGGGGAATTCCTGGCGGCTTTCTGCAATCGGGCGAACAACCCGAAACGGCGATTCGCCGGGAACTGCGCGAAGAAATCGGTCTGGAAGTCCGCCAGCTTGAACTGGCATTTGTTCGCGCGTTGGAACGCTACCGCCAAATCGAACTCATTTTTCGCTGTGTTCCGAACAGCGATCTTCATCCGCAAAGTCGTGAAATCAGTCGCGCTGAATGGTTTTCGCTCGACGCTTTACCGTCGAATTTGAGCGATGACCAACGCCACTTGATCGAAACAGCTTTGCTGAAACCCGCAACCTAAAACCTCTAAGCTGACTATGTTTATTCACTCTGTTTACTTTTGGCTGAAATCTGATTTGACCGAAACTCAACGCGCGACGTTTTGGGCGGGCGTGAATTCGTTGACGACGATCAGCAGCGTTCGACATGGGTTTGTCGGGACTCCGGCAGCCACTGACCGCCCAATCATTGACCGCTCGTATTCGTGCGCGCTCATCATCATCTGCGACGACGAAGCCGGACATGAGGCTTATCAAGTGGACCCGATTCACGACCGCTTCCGCGAAGAATGCGGCGAATTCTGGTCGAAGGTGCTGATTTACGATGCGGTGACCGGCGATTGAAGCTGAATCACAAAAACGTCAGGCCAGCATTGGCGATTCAAC
>JAEUQP010000795.1 GCA_016789645.1 Acidobacteriota bacterium
AACACGCTGGTGGAAAACTCTTTCCGCTATCAAAGCCACGCGCTGTTTGTCACCAACGGCCACAAAGCCAACGGCAGCGAGGAGCATCAGTACAAGGAATTGGCCGCGTTATTCAAAACGCTCGAACAAAAATTGGATGACGCCGCGCTTACCGAAGCCGTGAAAGATCGCTTGGCGCGAAGGCTGGTGGCAATTTCGGCAACGTTTTATGCCGCTGCTGGAGGCGACGGCGGTCCCGGCCAGATGGGTTACATCACGGCCAACAGCACCGAAATGATGGGCAAAGCTGTGTTGCGTGTCTGGGGCAAAACCGATGCGGCGAATTTGCCCGAACTGCGATTGTTGATGGAGGGCGCGGCCAACGTCGCCTATCAACCGCTGCAGGACAAGGTGATTGATTATTCCACGCACGGGCCGGAAGAGCTTCGCACGCTGGCGGCGGCTGCGGTCAGCGATCCCAGCGCGGTGACTTTGCCCGCCGTGCAGGAAAAGGTCGAACCGCTGGTGGAACAGATTCATCGCGGCGCGCAGGATTACGACCGTCGCCAATCACTGGCGCAACCAGTCTTGCGTTTGTTCAGCCGCGCCAAATGGGCGGTGCCGAAAACCACCGAACAGCGCGAATTGCTGTATCGCCTGCTGATTCCCAAACACACAGCCGAACCGACCGCCGCCGAACTCAAGAAGATCATTGACGCCGCCGAAGCCGCCGTGCGTCCAATGGGCTTGCCCGACGCAGACTGGTACATCGCCGACCGCATGGGCGCAATGCTGGCGACGAACACGGATTTGCACACGCCGGATTTGCTGCGCTTCGTTCCTGGAGCTTCAAAGAATCCGCTGACCGCGCATTTCTGGTTGCCGAGCGTGGCCTGGGTGGCCGCGTTTGACGAAGGCATCCCGGAAGTTGACGGAAGCGCAAAACAAGCTTTGTCGCCGGAACTTGCCGCAGCGCGTGCCCGTGCTGTCGAATTGTTTGTGCAGATGCTGCAACCTTCGACGCCGGTGATGAGCCGCAACATCGCGCTGCGGCTGGCGAACACAACGGCGCTGCGCCAAGACCCGACCGTGCAAGCGGCGCTGCGAAAATTGGTTGACACCGAAAAGAACAACGTCGCACGCAATGCGCTGAAGTACGTCGATCCGCAAATCTGGCTGGCCGAATTGCAGGAAGCCGTCAAAAAAGAACCGCTGGCAGTCGGCTTAAAAGACCAAGCCAATCTTTCGCCGCAATTCGTTGCCAGCTTCCGGTACTTCAGCGATTACGTCGCGCCGGAACTCAATCGCCCGCAGCGCATGGATGAAATGTCGTGCATGAAATGCCACGCGGTGGCCGGGCGCGTGCCTTCGATGGAACTGGCCGGACCGGACGGCAACGGATTCTGGACGGTTCCCAACATGCTGAAGAATTATTTGATCCTGCAACAACGCGTGAACGTCGCCGACATCGAAACCAGCAAACTGTTGCGCAAACCGCTCAATGTCCAAACCGGCAAGGAAGACGGCCATCAAGGCGGACGGCGGTATTTGCCGTCGGAACGTGGGTATCAAATCATCCGCCGCTGGGTGCTGGATCAGCCACGCGTGCTGCAAAGCACTGGCGCTCCTGCGAACACACAACAGGGCGGCCAACGGTAGGCAATAAACGGAGCAACAAATGTTGATAGCGATTACGCGAGAAGTCAGTCCGGCAATTGCCGATTGCGAGCTGACTCATCTGGAACGCGAACCGATTGATCCGGCGCGAGCCGCCGCACAGCATCACGAATACGAACGTTGTTTGGAACAACTCGGTTGCCGGGTGCAACGGTTGCCGGTGGAACCGACATTGCCCGATTCGGTGTTTGTCGAAGACGCCGCTGTCGTCGTGGAAGAACTCGCCGTCATCACGCGCCCCGGCGCGGTGTCACGCCGCCCGGAAGTTGTTTCGGTTGCGCAGGCACTGAAAGCATACCGTCCACATGGCTTCATCGAATCGCCCGGTACGTTGGATGGTGGCGACGTGCTCCGGCTTGGCAAGACGCTGTTCGTCGGCTTGACGCAACGAACCAATCCGGAAGGCATTCGGCAATTGGCTGCGCTGCTGGCTCCATTCGGATACGAAGTCAGAGCGGTTCCGATTGCCGATTGCCTGCATCTGAAAACAGCGGTCACGCAAGTAACAGCCGATACGCTGCTCATCAACCAAGCCTGGATTGATGCGTCGGTGTTTGCCGGCTGGAAGCTGATTGATGTGGATGCGGCGGAACCGTTCGCCGCCAATGCGTTGCAGGTTGGCGATACGGTAATTTACCCGACCAGTTTTCCCGCCACGCGCGCGAAACTAGAACATCACAAGATCAACGTTTTACCGGTTGACGCGTCCGAATTGGGCAAGGCCGAAGGCGGCGTGACCTGTTGCAGCTTGATCTTCCCAGCTTGAGTTTGACAGTTCGTTATTTCACCTTGCCGGGTGCGCCATAGTTTTTCTTCACGTCATCCAGCACCAGCACCCAATCCACATCCTCGCCCGGTGTCGGCGTGATGAATTCGCGTTCAACGGTTTTCGTCCATTCGCCAATCAACGTCGCTTTGCCGTCGCGCGGATTGAACCACCAGCCGCGCAATTTTTCGCCTGTCAGCTTCGTCAGGTTGATTTTGAATTTCCGCCCGGTTGGCGCGTAAATCATCGCGTAACTGCCTTCAGCATCGCGCGTGGCGACGAAGCGTTTGGTTCCTGCTCCGGGAATTGCCGTCGGGATTTCCATCTGTTCCGGTTTGTGCGCAACCAGCAAGGAATCGTCCGGGATGCGCGTCAGAAAAGGCCGCGATTCGATCAACCGTCGTCCGTATTGCATGTGCGCTGCGCCAGGTTGATCCATCGCTTCCATCCAATTCATCAGCGGATTGTTGATGGGGCTTCGCCCCGGTTGCCACATCTGCCAAACGGAATGATGCCCATACGTGTGCCCGAACGCGCCCGTGAACAAATCCCAGTACAACGGTCGCCGCACATCCGAAGCCACCGAATGACCAAGCTCTTTGGCTTTGAAGGAAATCGGATGGTCTTCGTAAATCGGCTCGCCGTCGAGCACAGGCTTAGTCGGCGTGCGGCTGTAATCTTCGTGCGTTTTGTCATACCGTCCGGTAAATTCGGCGACGTGGCCGTTCTGCCGCATGTTGAAATCCAGCCAATCGTCCGTGTGCAGATGCTGCGAAGAAGTTGCTCCGCCCGTCGGATGAAACGTCATCAAATGTGTGCCGCCATCGCCTCGCCGCAACCCATTGGCCATCGCGCGAATGATTTCCTTGTGCGTTTCGGTTTCCAGCGGACGGTCGCCGCCCAGAATCCAGATGATGTTCGTGGCGTTTTTGTATCGTCGCCCCAACCATTCGCCGTATAGGGCAGCGTTTTGCGGCGTAAAGATTTCCGGCCCGATGCCCCATTTCTTGTTGAACTTGTCTCCCCACGTCGGCAGAAAGCCGATGTACAGTCCCAGTGATTCAGCTTTCCGGATGATGTAATCCACATGATCCCAGTAATCATTTTGCGCGCCCTCCTTCACGTCGGGCGTCGCGGGATCGTTGTTGAGCAAGGGACGATGACCATACGCATTCGGAACATTGAGGCCATCCAGTTCGGCCAGCGCGACCGCCTGAATCACCGTGAAGCCTTTGTCCGCGCGATTTTTCAAATACCGATCCGCCTCTTCGCGGTTGAGGCGATGAAAAAGTTCCCAGGCGGTGTCGCCCAGGTAAAAAAATGGCTTGCCTTCAGTCGTGACGAGAAAGCGTTTGTTCTCGCTGACCTTCAACCGCGGTAACTGCGCAACTCCGGACAGCGTCAACATCCCAACCAGAAACATGGACAAGCAGGTTCGAAATATGATCCGCATGAAATTGTAACCTCCGATTTTCCGAATGTTTCTAATTCCCACCTTTTCTGTGGCAACGGTTTCACATCGCGGAATTTACTATGGGACGGTGTGAGAGGCTATCGAGATTGTTGATGTGTTTCTGAGCGTGCCTGAAAAATGGCTCTTGCATTAGCTCTCGTCAGGACGGACTTTTCAGACACGCTCGATCAGGCAGAGGTGAGCGCCAGATCAGGACTGAGAAAACATGGCTGACGCGGTTTTGCAGAAGGCTGCTGTTGCGAGGGAACTGCCGGACGGAAGCAACCTTCCGGCAAAAACCTGAAATGTTCGCTACCGGATGTGCAGGGCGAAATCGTCCAGCCAGAGTTGGCCAAAAATTGGGCACGGTGTAACCGCACAGAATTCGCGGCGGACGGCCAATTGAACCGCCTGCGTGTTCGCGCCGGTTTCAAATTGCAAAGAATACTGTCGCCATTGACCGTTCGCTTGAGTCAACGGCGTAGATTGCGCCAGGGGAAGTTCGTTTTTGACTGCGTCGTTGATGGTCACGATGGGCGATCCTGCCGTAACCAATTCTTCTGCGCGCGCCCAAAAGTTTAGCCGGTAGGATTTTCCGGGCGCGACCAAAATCAATTGCGACACCGTCGGAGTCCAGGTCGCCGGATCACCGCTCCAATCCAGAACCAGATAACGATCGCCGGAGCGAGCTTCCCGTTTGCCCCAAGTAGCTTTGACTCCTTTCAGCGCGCGTTCGATTCGCCAGCCAAACGAAGGCAATTCGCCCGCGCGAAGCTCGGTTTCAAATCCTCCGTCCACGATGGATTCCTGCCCGCCCACAACTTTATGGTGGGCATCCAAGCCGCTAACCCAGATTTCAAAAGCGGCGGAAAATTGCTGGGCTTCGAGCAAATCCGTTACCAGCGTCTGTCGTTGTTCGCCGGAAAGCCGCTCCAGCGAACGCGCCACTCGCAACGTGTCCCTGGCGTTCCCGCGTCTGGCATAAGTGCGCGCCAACGCCAGTTTCGCCACAAGCGTGTCAGGACGAATCGCCGATTCCACCGCCGCAGCATCGCCACCGTACACGCCATAGGCCAGATCAATGGCGTTTGGAAATAAAGCCGGATTGCTAGCCACTGCGCCGCGCAATTCCGCAAATGCGTCGTCGTACCGGCCAAGGCGAAGCAGCAAATTGCCGAGTTGCCAGCGCGATTGCGCATAAAACGGAGCAAGCCGCGTCGCATTCTGAAATGCGATGATCGCTTGTTCTGTTTCGCCTGCCTGATCACGCGCTAATCCCAGTTCCACCCACAAAAAGGGATCGCGCGGACGCAAGGCAATGGCCTGTTCCAGCTTGCGCGCAGCGGCGATCTGATCGCCCGCACCTTCGTGTAACAACGCGCGAGCGCGGTGAGTTTCGGGATCGTCCGGGTTCAAGGCTTCGGCCATCTCTGCCGGAGCCGCCAGTTCGGCTCGCACTCCGTAATCGGTCAGAAAACGGGCAATGCCGGATTTCGCCGAGCCAACCAATAACCAACAGCAGGCCATGCAACCCAACACAGCCAGGGAAAAACGCACGGATGCGCGCCCAAGAAACGAATGCTTATCGGTTTGGATCAACACCTTCGCTCCTGAAAAAGAAAGTTCGTAAAAGGACGGATGTCGGTTTAATGGCCCAGGACGCAAAACGCGAAGGGACGAATGGCGATGATGAACTTCGCGTTTTGCGCACAGGCAGGGGAGTGAGGGAGAGGGTGACAACTCATTTACATCCGCAATCGTTCGGATCGGACGGGCTGGGATTTCTACAGCAACAGCAGCAACAGCACCGCCCACGATTTCCCGCAGCTCCCCAGAAAATCCCCGCGCGAACCATATCCACCATTGAACCCGGCGTCACATCAAATACCCACGGAGACGAACCGGACTTGTTATTGGCAGAGGCGGCTTCGCTGGCGGCATTTTCTTCAGAACATGCTGTTACCGAAGAGCGGATCAAACTGTCCGTGGCCATCGTTGCGCCATCAGGAGTCAGCAGCTTTCCATTGACCTTTGGATAAGTCGTCAAGACCGCACAGCCGCGCTTGAGCGTGCCTTTCAAATCGGCGATGTCGAATTCCAGCACTGCGATCGTATTCGGCGACAAATCGAAACTGCCCAGATTCGCCAATTGCAACGTCGCCCGCACGCCATCCGGCGTTTGAATCGTGGCGCCGGTTAGCACAGTTGCGCCCGTGTACGAACTATACCCGTTGACCAGCACTGGCTGATTTCCTCTGGTGACAAGCCTTGCAGTCACGCTGGTATTGTTTTTCGGCTTCGCCGGACGCGGGCCTGCGCCAGGCGTTGAAGCGCCGAATTTGCCCATCGCCGAATGCGGTGAACCGCACAGCCAAAGAAACATGAGAATCGCGACTCCAATCATTTTTTGATGCTTCGAAATCATAAAACTACCTCCTTGCTCCGAAAGACGACCGAAAGAAAAATGGATGAATGGGCAATGGCACTTTACTCGCCCGGTTGACGACTTCCTACAACTCGAAGGAGTGGTTTATTGCCTTACCCGTGAAGGAATGGTTGATGAAGGGTTATGGATGGCGTTCTTCCTGACGGACAACGTTCCAATCCATCGTGGCAATCACCACCAAAGCCAGAAAGGCAATGGCGTTGAATGGAATGTGAAGTCCGAAATCCACCAAACTGTGTGTGGCAACTCCAAAAATGCCGACCATCGCGCCAAAGCAAACTGCGCGGCGAAATACGTCCCGGCTTCGGAACTCTTCGCGCACACGCCGAATCAACGCAACCAGAAACCAAAACCCGATCAATCCGCCGACAATGCCACCGTTGGCCAGCAATTCCAGATAATCGTTGTGCGCTTCGCGCGGAACCATTTCTCCCGAACTGTTATGGTGTTCGGGAATGGCGACGCCATAGGCGCCAAATCCTGAACCGGTTACCGGATGCGCTTTGATCAGTTGCCAGGTGGCTCGCCAGATTTCGAGACGGCTTTCGTTGCTGCGTTCGATTTGGCCGTTCAGGCGAAGATCATCGGCCAGCGTTTCCATGCGGTTGGCCAGCGGGTCGCCTCCCATCCAGATGATGCCGACGGCCATCGCCAACGCCAGACAACAAACCAGCGCCAATCGCGCTGCTGCCGAACGGCCAACGCGCGCCAATCGCGCCGACCATCCTTCGGATTCCTCCATCGTCGAATAACACCGGACAAATCCGAACATCAATGCCACAAACAGCATCTGGCTGAGCAAACTGCCAATGCCGCCGCGAGAATTCGACAGCACCAATCCCGTCCACAACGGAATCATCGCGGCGATATAGAGCAACAACCGTTCACGGCGCGCGGCTCCGCCCACCACCAAACCGAGCGCCAGTCCAAAGGTCATTTCCATCAAAAACGCAAAGTGATTGCGATTGATGAACTGTCCGTATCCTTCGCCGGGACGTAGAGAAGCCAGCAGAAATCCTTCACTGTGTTGCGCGGTTTGTCTCACCACGCCAAAGATCGCACTGGCGACGCCAATTAAAATCAACACGTTGATCAACGCCATAAAGCGGCGGCGCGTGGTCAGATGGCTTTGCAGCAACATGGCCGTCAGCAACAACGCCAACAACTTCACGGCGAATCGCTGTGTTTCGTGCGGATCGGCGCTGATTGCCGACCACCAGCGACTTTCGATTCCGACGATCGTTCCCGTGCCTTGCCAGCCCCAGCTTTGCCACCACGCAAACACAGCCAACGCCAGCAACGGCGCAAAGATTCGCACGTTGCCGATCCGCCACGATCCGCGCAACAATCCTTCAATCATCCACAACGCGCCAAGCCCGAACACGGCGCATTCAAAAATGGCTTCCCACCAGGCTTCCACTGCGCCATACGGCGCTGCCAAAACAATGAACAGCGCCAACAACGAATAAAAAATCCCCCGATCCAGCGTCACCGTGATGTGTCGCGCCAAACTGCCCATTCGAAATTCAGCAAACGTCCACGTTGTTTCGGGCGAAGGCCTGCTTTCTGCTGCAATTCGCATTCTTGCTTCTCCTGTTACAACGTCGCCGCAGCGGGCGCTCCGGCGTAATGAAATTGGGGGGAGGGTTTGAAATGCGACAAAATCCGCCGGGCAACGACCGAAACTGCAAAATGCCGTTCCAGCAATCGCCGGGCAT
>JAEUQP010000796.1 GCA_016789645.1 Acidobacteriota bacterium
TGCCCGCGCGCAAAAACAATCGTCTTTTCGTCCGGCGACACGGCAGCCCAGCGCGCTTTGCGCGGCGGCTGGTAATCTGGCAGCAAGGTCAGTTTGGCCGCCGCCAAATCCCATTCAAAATAAACTGTACGATTCGGCGAAGGCGGTGGAGTTGCCGCGCCCTGAGCGCCGCCGCGTTGTTGTTGCGGATCATCCGACTCGTCAGGATTTCCCTGCCCGCTGCCGGCAACAGCCTGCTCTTCTTTCTTCAGACCGGGAATCTCCGCTTCGCGCGGCACGCTGATGTCGAACTGGAACGCCGAATCTTTCTTGACCATGCGCACGGTCGTGATCGGCAAATGCTGAGCGTCATAAGGGATGCGCGTAATGGTTGTCAGTTGCGCAGCCATTTTGGCCGTGTCGAACAACGGAGCTTTGGTCTTTTTCAAAGGATCAACCAGATAAAACTTCCGTCCCTGACCGGTTTCGTAGCTGTACCAGAACCTGTCGCCGGTTTCGAGCCAGTGCGGTGTAACGGCTGTGTCGAAGACCATCTTACCGACTTTTTGCGCCGTCCAGCGCGAAGCCAGATCGTAATTGGCTTTTTGCACGCGATTGTCCGATTCAGGCTTTTTGTCCTGCGCCAAACCGACGGCTGGCGTCAGCACCAGGCTGAAACACAAAACCAAAACAAATAACTGTTGCGAGATTCTCTGTAAGGAACGAAACGTCATCGGTCGAATCCTCCTGAAGACAATTTGAATTTGGGTGAAACGGGAACTGGAATTCCGGTGGTAACGTCGCTGGCAAGTACGCAACCAAACAGCTGTCGGTTACAGCATCGCCAAAACTTGCGCTGAAAGAAATTTCGCCAAACGACAGAAGGCGCAGGAAGCACAAAACAGTTTGACGGTTCGGTGTTTCCTGCGCCTTTGGTGATTGACAGCTTGTCGCTCAGCTATCGTCTCAACCTATCACCCGGTGTTCTTACTTCGCGGCAATCGTTGCGCTGGGCGAAGGTTGAGGTGATGGCGCGGCCAAGGGCAAGGGTTTGTTTTCGATCACGCCACTGCCTTCTTTGACGACGTAAAGCTGGTTGGCAGTCAGATTCGTCAGCTTTTCCACTTTGCCGCTTGGCCATTCGATTTCGACGCGATCAATCTTGTCATTGCGGCCAAGCCCAAAGGTCAGCACAAATTCGCTCTGGGAACAGTAACTTGATCCGCTGTGAACGGATTGCCATTGTTTCGTGCCGTCGGGCAAAAAGGCTGTCACTTTCGCTCCGATACCATTGTGATTGGAACCAGCGCCCACGGTTTTGAAACGGGCAAAGCGCGCTTGATTGCCGCCATCATTGCGCAACAGATACGCTGGCCCGCCATTGGTCGTCATCAACACGTCCTGATCGCCGTCGTTGTCAAAATCGGCGTACGCGGCTCCGCGCGCGACAATCGGTTTGGCAAATGGTTTCCCGGCTTTGGCCGTCACTTCCGAGAATTTCTTTTTGCCTTCGTTATGGAACAGCTTCGGACGCATGGCGTAAGTGATTTTCGGTTGCACCTTGTTGATGTCGTCGGCAACGTGGCCATTCGCCAAAAAGATGTCGGGGCGTCCGTCCAGGTCGTAATCGAAAAAGAACAACCCGAACGTCAAACTGAGCAGCGTTGCTTGCCCCAAGGTCGTGGATGGAGCTTCGTCAATGAACAGACCGGTTTTGCCTTCGTTGTGAAACACGGCGAGCATTTCGTTCGAAAAGTTGCCAACGATCAAACTGGGAAATCCGCTGCCGTCGTAATCCGCGAAATCCACGCCCATGCCTGCGCGCGCCTTGCCTTCTTCGCTGAAAGCGACTCCGGCAGTGGTGGCGACTTCGGCAAACGTGCCGTTGCCGTTATTTTTGTACAGCTTGTTCGGTTGGGTGTCGTTGGCGACAAAAATATCCATCCATCCGTCACGGTCGTAATCGAACGTGGCCACGCCCAGCGATTTGCTGGCCGGATCGCCAACGCCGGATTTTTGCGTCACATCTTCAAACTTGCTGCCGACGTTGCGATACAGCCGCGCCGATTGGCCTTTGTAACTTTCCGGCGTGCAGTAACTTTTGTTCGCTCCGTCGAGCGTGCAGTGCAAGTCTTTTTCGATGGACCATTCGACGTAATTGCAGACGAACAAATCCAGCTTGCCGTCTTTGTCATAATCCAACCACGCGGCGCTGGTGGAAAAATCCGTCGCCGCGCCGCCGACGCCCATTTTGGCGGTGACATCCGTGAACTTGCCGTTGCCCGCATTGCGAAAGAGTTTGTTTTCGCCAAGCGCTGTCACGTAAATGTCGTCAAAGCCATCGTTGTCAAAATCGCCGATGGCCGCTCCCATGCCATACATCGGTTTGGCCAACCCAGCGGCGGCAGTCACATCGGTGAATGTGCCATTTTGATTGTTGTGATAAAGCGCCATGACGGATTTGCGCTTTTTCGGCGCGTCTTCAAAATCCACCCCGTTCAGCAACAACACGTCCTGCCATCCATCGTTGTCATAATCCAGAAAGGCACAGCCGGAACCGGTGGTTTCAGGCAGATATTTTTTGCCATAAGCGCCGTTGTTGTGACGAAACTTGATTCCTGCTTGCGCGGTGACATCGGTAAATTCGACGGGCGCAAACTTGTCGGGCAGCGGCGGTAACGTCACCATTGTCGGCGAAGGCGAGGCGACGGCTTCGGGCGAGGCAGCAGCCGTTGTTTCGGCAGCAGGAGTCGCAGGCGCTTGCTGTGTCGTTGGTTGGTTGCAGGCAACCAATAAACCAGCAAGCGAAAATGCAAAAACAAGACGTAAACTGGATAGCTTCATCGTAATTCTCGTAATCAAGTTGAATTGATATTGGATAGGATCTGACCGGCTAAATCGAACCAAAAAACTTTGAAACAGGATGGACAGGATTTTGTTCAGGATGAACGGGATTCAGGCTTGGCGGGTTGGCCCCAACCACTAATGTTCCTGTCAATCCTGTCAAAAATCTTGTTCATCCTGTTTTCTTACACTCTGTCCC
>JAEUQP010000798.1 GCA_016789645.1 Acidobacteriota bacterium
AACACGTCCATCGGCAATCGCCGCGCGGATTACGTTGGCGGCGAAATCAATCAACAAGGCAGCGACCGTTTGCTGGAATACTTCAACAAAGCAGCCTTCGCCATTACGCCCAACGCTCGGCGCGGAACCGCTGGCATTGGGATGATCGAAGGGCCAGGCCGTTTCTTCACGGATTTGTCCTTGCGCAAACGCTTCCTGGTGACGGAACGCGTCAACCTGCAATTCCAGGCGGATATGTTCAACGCCTTCAATCAGGTGTTGCTGAACAATCCGTCCACCAACATTTCCGATGTTGGATACGGCACGATCAACGGCACTGCGCCCGCGCGTAACATCCAGCTTGGATTGCGACTGACGTTCTAACGTCGGCGCGACAAGCTGTCTTTACAGGGACGATCTGCTCACTGCATTTCGTCCCTCAATTATTTTCGCTTCTGTTTTCCTGACCATGTTTCAAACAAAAGTTGTTTACGATGCAATCATCGTCGGTTCCGGCGCAGCCGGAGGCGTGGCCGCGCATGTGCTGGTCAACGCTGGCTTGAACGTCTTGCTGCTGGAAATCGGGCCGAAATGGGATCGCAACACGATCTTTCACACCGAACACAGCCAGCCGTATGACATGCCGTTTCGCGGGCTTGGCAAACCCGGCCAGTATGAAGGACTGTGGAAAGTTTCGGCATACACCGAACATCTGTATGTCCATCCATACAAAGACCCGTATGGCCGCGCGCCCGGAACGGATTTTCACTGGACGCGCATTCACGCCGTCGGCGGACGCACCAACACCTGGGCGCGCGTCAGTTTGCGCATGTCCGAATGGGATATGAAGCCGAAGTCGTTGCAGGATGGCGCGGGCGAAGACTGGCCGATTTCCTACGAAGACCTGGCGCCGTATTACGACAAAGCCGAAGACTTGCTGGGTGTGTTTGGCACGCGTGAAGGGTTGGCGGTGACGCCCGACGGCAATTATCACGCGCCGACGCCTCCGCCACGTTGCGGCGAAGCGCAATTGGTTCGCGGCGGCAAAAAAGTCGGCATCCCGATCATTCCCATTCGCAAAGCCATTCTGCTGAAAAACCGTGAAGGCCGTTCGGCCTGTCATTATTGCGGCAATTGTGATTACGGCTGTTCGACAGGGTCACGCTTTTCCACGCTCGACGCCATCATTCCCAAACTGATCGGGCGAAAGAATTTCACCTTACGCACCGGCGCGGCAGTGCATCGCGTGCTGCTTGATCCCAAAACCGGCAAAGCGCGTGGCGTCGAATTCGTGGACACGAAAAACCGGCTGACGTATGAAGCGCGCGCCAAAGTCGTCGTCATTGGCGCTGGCGCCATGGAATCCACACGCATTTTGCTGAATTCCAAAACCCGCCATCACGAACGCGGACTTTCCAATTCCTCCGGCGTACTCGGTCATTACCTGATGGACAATTTCAAAGCCGGAATGATCAGCGGGTACGTTCCCGCGATGAAAGGTTCGGAAGTTGTCAGCGATGACGGAACCGGCGGCGGTCACATTTACGTTCCGCGTCATACGAACATACCGGGCGGGCGCAAAGTGTCCGTCTTGCGCGGTTGGCAATTTCAGCCCAACAGCGGTTCGAGCATATTTCCCGGCTACGCCAAACGCTTCACGGGTTTCGGCGCGGAATTCAAAAAGACCGTTCGCGACGTTGCTCCGGCGCGAATTTCCATGGCAGGGTTTGGCGAATGCCTTCCGTATTTCGACAACTACTGTGAAATTGATCCTTCCGGGTTGAAAGACCGGTATGGCATTCCGCAGCTTCGCTTTCACGCCAAATGGGGTGACAACGAATTGAAGATGGCGCAGTTGATTTATGACAACGCTGAAGAACTGTTGCGCGCCGCCGGAGCCGAAATCATCCCGTACGCGCGAACGCTGCCGCCTCCACCAGGCGATGCCACACACGAAGTCGGCACAGCGCGCATGGGCAACGATCCGAAAACTTCCGTGCTGAACAAATTCAATCAGGCGCACGAAGTCAAAAACGTCTTCGTCGTGGATGGCGCTTCGTTTGTTTCCTGCCCGGAAAAGAACTGCACGCTTTCGATTGCAGCAGTTTCGTGGCGAGCCAGCGAGTTTCTGGCTGATGAATTGAAACGAGGAAATTTATGATGAAACGAATTTTGATGGTCGTTGGATTGATCGCGTTCGGCGTGATGATCGGCTGGCAATTGGGTAACCGGCAGCAAGCGCAGGCTGGCGAAGGCTACATTCACGAACGCGATGAACAAGTCGCCAAAACCGGAGCGGCTCCACACAGCGGGCCGGGACGTTCCACCGGCTACAGCTTTTTTGAAAAAGCGGAAGGGTTCAAACAGGTCTTTCGCAAACGCGTGCTCCATCCCGGCGCAGCGATTGG
>JAEUQP010000840.1 GCA_016789645.1 Acidobacteriota bacterium
GACGTGTTTTACAAAGCAGAGGATTATCACCAGAACTATTACGCGCTGAATCCCGATCAGGCGTACTGCCGGATGGTGATCGAACCGAAAGTCCTCAAGTTCCGCAAACAGTTTTTGCCGAAACTGAAAAAACAATAAACGGCGATCATCGCCGTCCAACTTTGCGAGGCTGACATGCGAAGGAATCTGTTTTTTGTTTGCGTGGTCATCGCAGCTTCACTGATGGCGTCATCAGCCAAGACTGCCAAGATAGAATCTCAAAAACCAACACTGGTTTGGGCGGATGAATTCGACGGCATAGCCGGAACCGCACCCGACCCGGCCAAGTGGGGATATGACCTGGGAATCGGCCCCGGCAGAGATGGTTGGGGCAACCAGGAACTTCAGACTTACACCAACCGAACTGCCAATGCCTCTCTCGACGGCGAAGGCCACTTGCTCATCAAAGCCATACGGGAAAACTTTACCGGCGCGGACGGCTTTGGCCGAGCTTACACGTCAGCCAGGTTGGTAACTCGCGGCAAATTCGAACCGACTTACGGGCGCATCGAAGCCCGGATCAAAGTTCCGTTTGGACAGGGAATCTGGCCTGCGTTTTGGATGTTGGGCAGCAATATCAGTTCGGTCGGCTGGCCTGCTTGCGGCGAAATTGATGTGATGGAACACATCGGGCGCGAACCTTCGACAGTGTACGGCACTTTGCACGGGCCGGGATTTTCCGGCGCTCAAGGACTGAGCGATTCGTTCACCTTGCTGGAAGGCAAAAAGTTCGCCGATGACTTTCACGTCTTTGAAGTCGAATGGAATCCGCGCGACATCAGTTTTTATGTGGACGGGCTGCATTACCATACGCGCAAAGCGCCGGAATTCACCGGCAATCGCCAATGGGTGTTCGATCATCCGCATTACTTGTTGCTGAACGTCGCTGTCGGAGGAAATTGGCCGGGCTATCCGGACGCAACCACTGTTTTTCCGCAAACGATGATGGTGGATTACGTGCGGGTGTATTCGGATTTGCGAGCGCCGATCAAACGACTTCGGTAAAGGAAGTTCCAAGTTGCGGTTAGCTGCAGAAACTCCGCAAGTCAAAGACAGAATTTTTTGCTATCCAATGAAATCGAAGCGCCCAGGGAATTGGAAAGCGGCAACCGAATGGCCGCAACGTTGGAAACGCTGGAATGGCAGCGTGACGCCTGGCATCGGGCGCAGTTTCTGGCGATTCGCAACAGCTTTGTGGCGGACTGGAAGCCCAAAGGAGCCATTGAGCTTTCGATGATTGATATGATGGCTCAGGCATTCAGCGAGTACATGTTTTGGAGCGCGGAAGTTCACACGCGCTCTACGTCCGATGCCAAGCTGCTGTATTCCCGCGAAGAAGAACGGCGAATCAAAGAAGCTCAAGGGCATTGGCTGCCGCCGCGCGTTTGCGAGCAAGACGCCATCGAACACGCCATGCAAATGATGGATCGGTACAACCGGCTCTACCTGCGAACGTTGCGGCAATTGCGCGATCTGCGCCGATACTCGACACCCGTGACGATCAACAACCCTCAGCAGGTGAACATCGCTGCCGACGGCGGACAACAAGTCAATGCGGTGAAAGCAGGGTCGTAAGACTGTAAGCATTGGTTTATTCGACTTGTTCAATCAAGGCTGCCTCATCGCGTCCGGGTGAATTGACTGCACGCGAAACGGCGTAGACTTCAAGTTCGTCGGCGGAACAAGGCGCGAGCAATTGAACGAGGTCAGACACGCGCGCCATCGAATCCAGCCAAAGGGCTTCATCTGACCGCTTGAGAATCGCGGGCATTCGGTGGTGGTACTGGCCGGTCAGCTCGTTGGGTTCCGTGGTGATGATCGTGCAGGTCTGGATTGTTTCGCCTTCCGGCGATTTCCACGATTCCCATAATCCGGCAAAGCTGAACAGCCCGTCATCGCGCCGATGGAAAAAGTACGGCTGTTTCCCGTCGCTTTCTTTCTTCCATTCGTACCAGCCATCCGCCGGAATCAGGCAGCGGCGCTTGGCCAATGCTGTGCGAAACGATGGTTTTTCCTGCAAGGTTTCGGCGCGTGCGTTGATCAGGTTGTTGGCGATTTTCGGGTCTTTTGCCCAACTCGGAATCAAGCCCCACTTCAATTCGACAATCTGCCTGTCTGAGGTGACGGCCTGAATCATTTGCTGCGGCGAAATGTTAAACCGTGGCGAAGCGACAACATATGGGTCTTCCACGCCGTAGTATGCAGCCAGCTTTTTCGGGTCTTTGCGTTGCGTGAAACGTCCGCACATAGGTTTTACTCCAAGCTTCTGTTCAATTCATTCTTGGCAATCGCCAAAACTTCCAAGCAGGTAAAAACAGATTCACAGATAGTTTCGCGGTTTTCCTTGCCCCGCAGCCGATCTGTTCTGTATCCTCCGCCCGCCCGTTTTCGGCCTTCTCGTTTCGTTCAAGCTTTGATAAAAGCTTGGCGCAGTTAACGCAGTAAAACGCAAACCATAGTTAAACCTCTCGTTTCATGTCCACAAAAGAACGACCAGATCAGCAACCTGTGAAGCCTGACGAGCGATACGTCTTCCTGTCATTTGCAGGCGCTGACCGTACTGTGGCGGAGCAAGTCGAAGCCTATCTGACCGCTGCTGGTGTGCGAGTTTTCTACGACAAGAAAAGCATCCCACCGGGTGCGGACTGGAATCAGGCAATTTCGCAGGCGTTGAAAGAATGCCAGAGCATGGTTCTGCTGCTCTCTTCGGCGTCAATGCCATCTGACAAGAGAAAAGAAGTGTACGACGAATGGTTCCCGTTTGATCAGATG
>JAEUQP010000119.1 GCA_016789645.1 Acidobacteriota bacterium
CCGAGCAGCGGCGCGCCGCCGAATTCGGAATAGTCCAATCGCTTTTTGACGCTGCGAAACGCCTGCCGCGAAAGTATCGCGCCGGTTTGTGTCAGCAACGTCTGCCCAAGCTCGGTTTTCAGCAAGCCCATGATCGCTTCAACCAGACCTTCGCTGGTTTTCAGAATGACGTTGCCGGTGAATCCGTCACTGACAATCACATCCACATCACCGGTGAAAATGTCTCGGCCTTCGACATTGCCGATAAAGTTTATCGGCGCTTCTTTCATCAAATGCAGCGTTTCTTTGGTCAGGTCGTTGCCTTTGATGTCTTCTTCGCCAATGCTCATCAATCCGACGCGCGGGGTGCGCACGCCCAGAATCGAACGCGAATACACCGAACCCATAATGGCGAATTGCTGCAAATGCTCCGGTTTGCATTCGGCGTTGGCGCCAACATCCAGCAGCACCGTGCCGTTGCCTTTCAGCGTAGGGAAGATCCCAGCCAGCGCGGGACGATCTACCGAAGGCAGCGTGCCCAGCATCAACACCGAAGTTGCCATGACTGCGCCTGTGTTTCCGGCGCTAACCAATCCGTGGGCTTTGCCTTCGCGCACCAGTCGAGCAGCCACACGAATGGACGAGTCGCGTTTTCGCCGAACGGCTTGCGCGACCGGATCATCCATGGTGATGACTTCGGTGGCGTTGACGATTTCGATGTGGAGTCGCTGTTTGCGAGGATCAGGAACACCCTGACGCGCCAATTCCGCGCGAATCTGCTCTTCGCGTCCGATTAATAAAATACGAACACGCAGGTCGCGCGCGGCCTGAATGGCGCCTTCAACTTCTATGGCGGGGGCGTTGTCTCCGCCCATAGCGTCAACAGCGATGGTGGTGAGCATTGAAGCCAAGCAGGATTCTTAAACGTAGAAGCTGACGGCAGTAGATATACGAAAGGCGAGCGTCGAGACATTTTCATTTCGACGCTCGCCTTTCAGGTTTTTCAGATCGTTTCTTTGCCTTCGATCACGGTGCGTCCGCCATAAAAACCACAGCGGGTGCAAACGCGATGCGGCAGCTTTTTGTTGCCGCAATTTGGGCAGTTGGACAATTGAATTCGGTTCAGGGAATCGTGCGTGCGGCGTTTGCGGCTGCGCGATTTTGAATGTCGTCGTTTAGGATTCGGCATGTCTATTCTCCAGGTAGTTCAATAAGTTCAATTATGTTTCGTCTTCCGAACTGTTTTTCAGATCGGCCAGCGCTTGCCACCGAGGATCAATCGGTTTCTGGCATTGGCACTGTTCAAAATTCAAATCTGCGCCGCATTGCGAACACAGCCCGCGACATTCTTCGCGGCAAAGCACTCTGGTTGGCAGGCTCAGTTCCAACTGTTCCAGCACCAGATCGTCCACGTTGATCTGTTCGTTTTCGTAAACCACCAGATCAAGGTCGCGGTCGTGCAATTCGGTTTCGCCCACGTGGTTTGCGCCAGGGTCTTCGGGAACGTAAATCAGGTCGAAGGGCGCATCCACCGGAACTTGCACATCAGCCAAACAACGGTCGCAGGTGGTAATCAAGGCGGATTTGACGGTTCCGCGCACCCGCATATCCATTCCGGCGCGATCCACGCGCCCGGTCACTTCCGGCAAGCTGACAATCTCAAACTCGTGTTCGCTGGTGTCGAGTTCACCCTCGGCATACTGATGATTGAACGGCAATCCGTCAGCAGGCAAACGCGATAACGAGATGAACATAATTCCTCTTTGATGATTCCGGCAGTGACAAAGCGCGTAATTATATTTTCGGTCAAAGGTTTGTCAACCGACTGAGTTTGGGGTGGGGGAAGAAAGGGAAGAGTCGCCAGCGATCATTCTCTCGCCCTGGTCGCGGACGGCTTCCAGAGCCAGTTGAAAGCGTTCGAGTTCGGCTTCGCTGTTTCCGTCTTTGACAAAAATTGGCGGTCCAATGACAACCACTGCCCGGGCAAACGGTTTGGGAATTTCGATGCGATCCCAGCTTTTCAGCCGCCAACACCGATCCAGTGAAATCGAAAAGGGAAGAATCGGCGCTCCGGATTTTGCCGCCAGCAACAACGCTCCGGGTTTGGCGACGTAAATCGGCCCGCGAGGCCCATCCACCGTGAATGCCGCGCTCTTGCCTGCGCGAACGGCACGAATCATTTGAATCAACCCGGCGCGCGCGCCACGCGTGGAGCTGCCTTTGGCGGTTCCGTAACCAAATCGTTGAATGAATCGTGCGATGTATTCCGAATCGAAGCTTTGCGACGACATCACAACAATGCCTCGATTGCGCCAGAAAAACGTTGCCGTGGGAATGCGGTTATGCCAGAAACAATAAACCAGCGGCTGGGATTCAGTGTGATGCTCGCGACCAACGACTTCGAACTTCAGCGTGGTCCCAATGACGCGGATCAACCAGAACAGTAAAAATCCCGCCAGGCGGATAATCACACGCTGTTTGAACGTGTACTGATCCAGGTTGGCAAAGGAATACAGTCGCTCGTCCATCGAGTCATCGGTGGATCGTTCTTCAATCTGGTTATCGCCCGTCGTTGTCATCCGTCTTCAAAGGCTCATTTACTCTTCGTTTTCTTCCCGGTAGGCCTTCAATTTGTTATGCAAGGTTTTCAGGCTGATGTTCAACAAATCCGCCGCGCGAGTTTTGTTGTTGTTCGTGCGAATCAGCGTTTTCAGGATCAATTGGCGCTCGGCTTCATCCAGCGAAATCGGCACGGGCAGCGTAATCGAGTCTTCGTTTTTCAACGAACGCCCGTCGAACATCTGCGGCGAAAGATGCTGTTTTTCGATGCGTTGACTGTCGCAGACGATGACGGCGTGTTCGACCACGTTGCGAAGTTCGCGCACATTTCCGGGCCAGGGGAACCGCGAAAAGATTTCCAGCACTTCGGTCGAAACCAGTTTGGCCGGGCGGTTATGGCGATTGCTGAGTTCTTTGACCATGTATTCGGTCAACAGCGGAATGTCTTCGCGGCGTTCGCGCAATGGAGGCAGCTTGATGTGAATGACGTTCAGGCGATAGAGCAGGTCTTCACGCATTTCGCCGCGTCGCACGGCTTCGTGCGGGTCTTTGTTGGTGGCGGCCAGCACGCGAACGTCCACCGGAACTTCTTTGGCGCTGCCCAGACGACGCACTTTGCGCTCTTCCAGCACGCGCAGCAGCTTGGCTTGCAACATCGCAGGCATTTCGGCGATTTCGTCCAGAAACAAGGTGCCGGTGTTGGCCAGTTCAAAACAGCCTTCGCGTTTGGCAATTGCGCCTGTGAATGCGCCGCGTTCGTGCCCGAACAATTCCGATTCCATTAAGGTGTCGGGAATGGCCGAGCAGTTGATGGCGACAAACGGACGCGAAGCGCGTGGGCTGAGCTGATGAATGCTTTGCGCGACGACTTCTTTGCCGGTGCCGGATTCGCCGGTAATCAACACGGACACGGCGGAACTGGCGACCTGTTCGATGGTTGTATAAATCTGCCGCATGACCTGCGAATTGCCGACCAATTTGCCGAACACGCCGTATTCGCCCAATTGCCGCCGCAATCGCGTGTTTTCCAATCGCGAAGCCGCCTGTTCGATGGCGCGCTGTAACACAACGCTCAACTGGCGTGTGTTGATCGGTTTTTCAAAATAATAAAACGCGCCTTCTTCTTTCACCGCGCGAACAGCGTCTTCGATGCTGCCTTGCCCGGTCAACAGGATGACAGCCGTTTCCGGGTGTTCTTCGCGCAACCGGTTCAGCAACCCAAATCCATCCAGCCGAGGCATAAACACGTCAGTCACAACCGCTGTCGGATGAAAGTCGGCGGCAATTTCCAACGCTTCCAATCCGTCGCTCGCCGTTTGCGTTTCGTAACCCCAAACCGAGATGATCTCGCTCAACCCAACACGGGCGGCTTGCTCATCGTCCACAATCAAAATTCTTGCTCTATCCATCATAGGCCGCGAGTGTAGCAAGCCGCAGTTCCGCTTGCCAATCCATCTTGTGAATACTGCCAGTCTTCAGCATACTGACTGCCGCTTGCAGTCAAAAGCATCAGACAAAACGCTCAACTCAACTTTGTGGAGGAGAACTTATGTACACCGTCTCGAAAGAAGAACGCACGTGGGGAATGTTGGCGCATTTATCAGCCTTGCTCGGTTATCTGGTACTTCCGTTTGGAAACATCATCGCGCCGCTGGTTGTCTGGCTCGTGAAAAAAGACCAGTCGCAATTCGTCGGCGATCAGGCGAAAGAATCGCTCAACTTTCAAATCAGTTGCACCATTTATATGGTTGTCGCTCTTATCTCGCTCTTGTTGTTAGTTGGATTCATTTTGGTTCCGCTTGTTTATGCTTTCGGATTGATCCTGACGCTGATCGGAACCGTCAAAGCCAACAATGGAGAAGCGTACCGGTATCCGTTCACTATTCGATTGATCAACTAAAGTTTTCCGACAGGCGAAATGCAAAGAGCGAGGGCGGCTTCACAGCAACCCTCGCTCTTTGACTTCCAGGTATTTGTTGACCAGTTGAAACGACAACTGCACGGCCTGCACGTCCAGAGCCAATCCGCCGAGTTCCGTAATTCTGGCCAGCGCTTCTTCGCGTTGTTGAAGCAACTCTTCGGCGACGGATTGTTTGTACACATCCGCCACGACGTTGGGTTCGGCGGAAACCAATGCGCGTAAATCGTTATCGCCGATGGTGACGATCAACGGCAAATGGCGCGGCAACAATGCCGCGGTGTAAGCCAGCAACTCCGCCGACGCATCTCGATCAACCAAATCCGTCAAAATCACCACCAGCGCACGCCGTTTGCAATTTTGGGAAAGATGCTGAAACGCGCGCGCGTAAGATGGTTCAATCATCTGCGCTTTGACGCTGTACAAGGCTTCGGTCATTGCAGACAACTGGCTGTGTCCGCGTTGCGGAGGCAAATAGCTGACGACCTGCCGATTGAACACCAGCAAGCCCACGTTGTCGCCTCCGCTGGTGGCCACGTAACCAATCGCCAGCGCCGCATTGATGGCATGATCGAGTTTCGACAGATGTTCGATGCGCGACGTCATCAATCGTCCGGCGTCAATCATCACAACGATATTCTGATTGCGTTCGATCTGGTATTGCCGAGTCGTCAGCTTGCCGCGTCGCGCCGTCGCCGTCCACGAAATATGCCGCAGCTCGTCGCCAAGCACGTAATCGCGCAAGCTTTCGAATTCCCGGCCTTGTCCGCGCAACCGAGTTCGCCGCATTCCGGCCATCATCTGGCGATTGCGTTGCGCGAAAAGTTCGTAGCGTTTGGCTTCGTTGATGTTCGGATAAACCTTGATGCTTTCCGCCGCAGGCAAAGTGACTTGTTTGACGACCAGTCCCAACGGGGAACGCCAGCGCAATGACACGTCACCAAAGCCATAATCTCCGCGCGAAGCTGCGTAGAGTTTGTAACCAGTCGTCGCTTCGGCTTCGCCGCTGCGCGAACGGCGCGATTTGGCAGTCAACAACCGTTCGCCGCGCAATTCCAATTCAGGCGGATATTCGTCTTTGATCGTGAACGCCGGAGCGCGCGAACGTCGCCGGGCGAGTTTGACCGTGATATGAAGTTGCACCTCGTTTTCCTCGCCGATCATAAAGCGGCGAGGCATGACGCGACGAACTTTCAACTGAGAATCTTTTTCCGTCAGTTTGTAATCCACGAACGCTAGCGCCATCAACAACAAGTCGTACCCAATCAGCCCCCATTTCAAATTGGTTTGTGAGGCAAACGTCGTCCACACCGCGATGAGCGGCAAAACGCCGAGAGCAAATAAAATGAAAAACCGCTTTGTGAATATCATCTGGGAATTTCGACAGCGCTGACAATTTCGTCGAGAACGGCTTCTTCGGTGATGCCTTCGATTTCGGCTTCGGAACGCAGCAGTATACGGTGGCGCAACGCCGGATGAACCACGTCGCGCACATCGTCGGGCGTGACGAATTCGCGGCCGCGCAATGCCGCCAGGGCTTTGCTGGCCAGCAACAATGCCACCGAAGCGCGCGGGCTGGCTCCCCACAACAAACTTGGATGTTCGCGTGTGCGGCGAACCAGATTGACGATGTAATTTTGCACGCTTGGTTCGACGTTGATCTTGCGGACTTCGACGCGGCACTGAGGAATCACCGCCGGATCGTCCATCATTACCAGCGGCACATTTTCCAGTTTGCGCGCGTTAAATCCGGCTTGCCAGTTGGCGACGATTTGTTGTTCGTCTTCGGCGCTGGGATAAGAAATCAGAATCTTGAACAGGAAGCGGTCAAGCTGGGCTTCGGGCAACGGGTAAGTTCCTTCGTATTCAATCGGGTTTTCCGTCGCCAGCACCAGAAACAGCGGCGACAACAAATGGCTTTCGCCGTCAATCGTCACCTGACGCTCTTCCATCGCTTCCAGCAACGCGGCTTGCGTTTTCGGCGGAGTCCGGTTGATTTCGTCGCCGAGCAAAATGTCCGTAAACACCGGCCCATGCCGCAGCGTGAACTGAGACGTGGACACGTTGAAAACATTCGTGCCGGTAATGTCCGACGGCATCAGATCGGGCGTGAACTGAATGCGGTTGAATCCCACGCCCAGAATGCGCGCCAGTGTTTTGACCATCAGCGTCTTGGCCGTGCCCGGCACACCTTCCAGCAAGGCGTGGCCTTCGGCCAGCAAACAAATCAGGATTTGGTCAATGATGGCGTCCTGACCGACGATGACTTTGTGGACTTCATTGCGAATGTGTTCGGCGACCTGGCTGACGTAATTTGCCATGCGTGATGGGCTGAACTCCTGTTGATAGATTTGAACTGCTCAGTTGCGAGCCGCAACTATACTCAAAGTGTCAGATGCCGACAATCGTTGTATTGCCTATCGGTTTTTCTACTGGTTTAATTGCGGCCATGCCAAATCTGATTATC
>JAEUQP010000885.1 GCA_016789645.1 Acidobacteriota bacterium
TTGTTCTGGCGTTCGTTCTGCTACGGCTGCTTGATTCATGGTATTTACTCCTTTTGCGATCTTTGTTGGTACGTTGTCAGGCATTTTACGCCGCACCCTCGACAGCGTCTAACGATTGGCAGCCTATTCTTCGCCGAACGCCGCCCGCACCAACCCAGCGCCGCGATCCCGCGCGTATTCTTGAGCCACTTCGGCCAATAGAGCCTCTATCTGCTCCGGTGTGTAGTTCAATTGCCCCAGAACGGGGGAGTTGATACAAGAAACTACAAGGCGAAGCTCTGAACGCCTTACGGTGCTGGCAAGGGCTTAAAAAGGGACAGGCAGCAAGTCGTTGTCATCTTCTGGTTCTGGCGGCAAGTCGCGCGTGCGCCCGCTTTCCAGGTCGGATTGCATGCTGTCAACCATTCGATTCAGGTTAAAGGCGGCTTCGCGGGCGGAATGAAACAAGCTTTGCAGCAATTCGATCTGGTCGTTGGTATAAATCTGCGAAACTTCCAACTCGTCTACCAGATCGCCGTTGCGAGTGAGCAACTCGGCGCGATACGTCGCCGAAGACATCCAGTTGTCGTCGTCTCTGGCTTCGATGCGCAGGATGCCCTCGCCCAAAGCGACACGAAAAGCGGCTTTGGCCGAATAAGAGCGCCTGGCAGGTTGCCACGCCAGTTTTTTGGTTTGCGGGCTTTTCTGAAGTTGTTCAAGCAAATGCAAAAATTGTTGACTGGCCATATTCACCTCCGAAGGTTGAAAGGTTGATCGGTAGCAGTTGGCTACTGCCGTTTGCGTTTGTGAACGGTTAGATACACCCCGCGCCAGATTTCTTCAAATTGTTCTCGCTGGGCGGCGAACTCCGGCCAGTTCCAGGGATTCAGGACAAAAGGATGATTGAATGTGATGACGACCGAAGCTTGATTCAATTGTTGTCGAATGCGTTCGTATTCGAGCGGTGATTGTTGGTCGGGCGAAAGGAAAAAACTGACGGGGGAATCTACATTGGGGTAGAGCAATTCGGCGCAGCCGTTGTTGAAATAAAAAATCCGCTGATCGCCAGCCAATGCCCGCGCGTGATTCCATTCATCGCGCTGGTCGGGAAACGCCCACAGGCCAGCGGATTCCGGGCTGCGCTGCATCCAGCGCCAGGCGTTGGCGGTGATTTGGTAACGCTCGATGTTGCCTGCCAACGCAATCACGATCATTGCGGCGATGAGGGCCGAATGAAGTCGAAACACCGATAACCCCAACGCGATTCCTGCCACCAGCAACGACGAGTAATACGTCCACGAACCCGGCCAGCCGAAAAATGTGAACAGGAAAACGAAATGGCAAACGGCGACGATGGCAATGGTTTCGTGTTTATCGCTGGGAGCATTCCACAGTTGCAGCAAGGCAAGCACTCCAAAGACAGCAAGCAGCAACGTGCAAACAATCCAGAATCCGGCGGGAGTCGTCGCATAGTATTTGGCGAATTGTGCCGCGCCGCCGAGTTTGGGCAACCAGAACGTTTTTCCATTCCCGAAAAATCCAAAGCCAAGCGCTTTGTAACTTTGCGCGCCGTTGATGGGAATCAGGGCGCTGACGGTGGGCGTCAAGCCAAAGTAGGCCGACGAAATTGCCAAACAAGTGGTTCCGGCCACAATCGCCGGGCGAAGAGCCAGCAATAACGAAGTCCAGCTTTGGCGCTGACGAAGCAACTGCACAACCATCAGCGTGAGAATCAGAAAACCGAGCACGTAGGCCATTGACGGTTTGACGAACAAGCATACCGTCGCCAATGCCAAGGCTCTGGCTCTGCGGCCTGAAGACAAATCCGCAATGATGTGGACGATCAGCGCCGCTTCCAGTGGATGCGTCAGATGAACGTAAACCGGAATAATTGCGTGGGGCATGGCGGCTAGCAAAAAAACTGCGATCAACCAGCCGAAACGTTTGGCCAATCGCCACAATCCAACCAGCACGGCGGCTTCGGCCAAAAACATGAAAGCGATGTAGGCGGCAGGCGTGCGGCTTGTGAGCGCGAAAAAGATTCGTCCCAGAATCAATGGCAGC
>JAEUQP010000898.1 GCA_016789645.1 Acidobacteriota bacterium
CGGTTCGGGGCGAGGCATTGGCCGTGCTGTGGCGACGTTATTCGCCGAACACGGTGCGCATGTGGTGGTCAACGATCTGGATGGCGAAACCGCTGAAGGTGTCGCCAATTCGATTAACGCAGCAGGCGGAGTCGCCACGACTTGCGTGGGCAGCGTCACCGCGCCGGATTTCGCCGAGCGGGTTGTGCAAACCGCCGTGCAGGAATTCGGCAAGCTGGACATCATCGTCAACAATGCCGGCTACACGTGGGATGGCGTGATTCAAAACGTCACCGACGAAATGTGGGATGCAATGATTGAAGTTCACCTGACTGCGCCGTTCAAGATCATTCGCGCGGCAACGCCGTACATGCGCGAAGCCGCCAAGCGCGAAATGGCCGAAGGCAAGCGCGTACATCGCAAAATCATCAACGTATCTTCGACTTCGGGCGTCGCGGGCAATCCGGGACAGGTCAATTATTCGGCGGGCAAGATGGGCATCGTCGGTGTGACCAAAACCCTGGCCAAAGAATGGGGACGATTCAGCATCAACGTCAACGCCGTGGCTTATGGCTTTATCGAAACGCGGTTGACCGCGGCCAAAGAAACCCAATCGCCCGTTCACGTCGGCGAAAATGAAATCCAACTGGGAATCCCCGATTCCATGCGGCAGGCGGCGATGAACTTCATTCCGCTCGGACGCGCGGGAACTCCCGAAGAAGCTGCCGGACCGGTGCTGTTTTTGGCATCGCCTCTGTCGGATTATGTGACTGGCCACGTCGTGTTGGTAACCGGCGGATCGTACGTTTAGCGCGCCGGAGAAACATCAAGGGTTGATCAAAACGCCGCACCAAACGAACCCGTAGAGTTCGTTTGGTGCGGCGCACTTGTTCAGAGGCCGAAATGCTTCTGTTTATTTGATGGAGACTTTGACCGTGTTGGACACGCGCGTGCCGATCGTCAAAATCACATCTACTTCGCCGCGCCCGGCAGTGCTGCGCGGAATCAGAATGTTCGCCTGATCCAATCCGACGAAATCGTTTTGCGGCCCGGCGTATTGCACTGTCGCAGCAATGCCGCCGATGGTCGCCGAAACGGGCAAGCCTGTGTTGTTGCGGAACGCCGTTCCGAACAGCACCAGATACACCAGTTCGCCTTCGGGGCCGAGATCAATCGGAATCGGCACAAAGCGTCCCAGCGAAGCATCGAACTGACCAATCGGTTCGTTGCTGGTTGCTCCGTTGGATTTGATGCGCAGCGCGTTGGCCGCCGCCAACCCGGTTCCGCTGGAATTGGCCGTAAACAACCCCGGAGCCACGGCGACGACATTCACCGTGCCGACGGAAATAGTTCCGTCGCCGCTGGTAATGGTCACGGTGGCGGCTCCGTTGGCGGTTCCGGCGGGAACCAGATAATTGATCTGGGTCGGCGCCACGAAAAACAGCGGAGCCAGGCGTCCGACGCCATTGCTGTCGCGAACGCGAACCGTCGTCCCGGCGATGTCCGTCGGTAACGGAACGGTCGTGGCAACTTGCGTTGTCGTCGCCAAACCGGTTCCGAACGCGGCAACGATTTCTTCAGCAGACAGATCGCCACCGGCAAAACTGGCGGCAGAGACGCTGACCACGGCGCGGACGATGCTGATCGTTCCGTTGGCCCAAGTGACAGGCAATGTGTCGGCGTTGGCATTGACGACTTCGCGCACGATGGGCTGATCGCCAAAACTGACCGCAATCGAAGAGTTGGTTCCGCTGTTCGGCACGCTGAACGTCAGTGATACCAATTTGCGACCATTGCCAGTGGCGACGGTTTGGCCTGTGGGCAAAGCCAGCGCAAAGCCCA
>JAEUQP010000915.1 GCA_016789645.1 Acidobacteriota bacterium
TGCTGGGCTTTTTGGTCTGGGGACATCACATGTTCATCAGCGGCATGAACCCGACTGTGGCGATTGCCTTTTCCGTGCTGACGCTGGTGATCGGAGTTCCTTCGGCAATCAAGACGTTCAACTGGCTGGGGACGTTGTGGGGCGGGCGGATTCGGTTCACCACGCCTATGATGTTCGCGATCGGATTCGTTTCGTTGTTTGTCGCCGGAGGCGTGACAGGTTTGGTTCTTGGCCAAACGGCGCTCGACGTGGTTTTTCACGACACGCATTTCGTCACCGGCCACTTCCATTTGATTATGGGTGTGGCGGCGATCTTTGGAATCTTTGCGGCGACGTATTACTGGTTTCCGAAAATGTTCGCGCGGATGATGAATGAAACGCTGGGCAAACTGCATTTCTGGCTGACCTTCATCGGCGTGTACGCGATCTTTATTCCGTTTCACATCCAGGGAATTGCCGGACATCCGCGCCGATATGCCGATTCGACCGGCTATGAATTCTTGCGCGCGCTCGATCCATTGCACGTGGTCATCACCATCGCGGCGTTTGCGACGGCGGCGGCGCAACTGATCTTTCTGATCAATTTTTTCTGGAGCCTGTTCAAAGGCAAACGCGCCAGCGAAAATCCGTGGGAAGCGACGACGTTGGAATGGTCAACGCCGACGCCCGTGCCGCACGAAAACTTCGGCGAACGATTGCCGGTGGTTCATCGTGGCCCGTATGAGTATTCAGTTCCGGACGCTGAAAAAGATTATTTGATGCAAGCTGAATAAAAGTTTAGTCAGGTGGCAGGCTATCACCTACCACCTGAGACCTAACACCTGAGTTATGCCAGCAACCTTGACTCCAACCAAATACGACGAACCATCTTTCGGCGATGGCGGCAGAGGTTTTGACGATCTGCCGGGATACGGCGGTGGGGACAATCGTCCGCCAGAACCGGAACGATTGCCTCCGCCTGAAGGCTATCGAATAGGCATATGGTTGACGTTGGCCAGTGTAACGATGCTGTTTGCCGCGTTGGCGAGCGCCTACGTCGTCAATCGAGCTAACCGGATGCCGATTGTCATGCCGAAAACTTTATGGCTGAGCACGACGGTTATTCTGATCAGTAGTGCGACGTTTGAACTCGCTCGGCGAATGCTGAAACGTCGCGTTGAGACTAAATTCAAACTCTGGATCGGCGTGACGACTGCGCTTGGAGTTGCGTTTTTGGTCTTGCAACTGGTGGCTTGGAGCGAATTGAAAGCCGCCGGGTTTTACGTCAACAAAAATCTCCACAGCGGTTATTCCTATTTGTTCACGGGGTTGCACGGAGTTCACCTGATCGGCGGACTGGCGGCGCTGGCTTTTGTGACTTTGCGGAATCAGGCGCAATGGACGGCGTTGCGGCGGCGCGTGGCGGTGGATGCTTCGGCTTTGTACTGGCACTTTCTGACTGGATTGTGGATCGTGCTTTTCGTGTTGCTGTTCTTCTGGAAGTGATTTCTTCAAAACGGCGGTACTGATTTCTGTCATGAACCAAACACTGACTACCAATTGGAGTGGCGGCGTTTCGCCGTTTGGCATCGGTCACCGTAAGTTGGGGATGTGGCTGTTCATTCTTTCCGACTCGCTGACTTTCGGCGCGTTGCTGATGTGTTACGGCTATGTTCGTGTAGCCAGCGAAGCCTGGGCCAAGCCGTTCACCTTTTCGCCGAGCATCATCTTTTCGACGGTCATGACGTTTTGTTTGCTGACAAGCAGTTTGACGATGGTCATGGCAGTCGCGGCTTCGGCAAAGGGAGACCGTCCGAAGATGGTCAAATGGATTGCGGCAACGATGATTGCCGGGCTGGCGTTTGTTGTGCTGCATCTGATTGAGTGGAATCACTTGATCGCCGAAGGCCTGCGTCCGTTCAGTGTTCCGGCGGAGTGGGGAGAAAATGCTTCGCCGATGTTCGGCGCAACGTTTTTCGCCATCACGGGGTTGCACATGCTTCACGTGCTTTCAGGCGTGATTTATCTGGGCGTGACGGCGGCTCGCAAAAAAGCGACTCACGAAGATGTCGAAATCAGTGGTTTGTACTGGCACTTCGTGGATTTGGTCTGGATGTTCGTCTTTCCGCTGATTTATCTGCTTTCGATCAAATACTGACGATTATGGAATCTGAACACATAACGATTCGCACGTATTCGCTGGTTTGGCTGTGGTTAATTGCGTTGACCGCCATCGAAGTCTTTCTTGGCTACATTCATGTGCCGCTGGCGATGATGTTGGTTAGCGTGATCGGGCTTTCAATTATCAAAGCCGTGTTGATTATGGCCTACTTCATGCATTTGAAGTTCGAGCGGCTCAGTCTGATTCTGACAATCGTGCCTGCGATGGTGGTGTGTATTCTGCTGTTTCTGGCGTTTTTTCCTGATGGATTTCGCGCGTTCAGTTTGAAGACATTCCGGTGATCTGGGGTGCGCACGCTTCCAGCGTGCGTGCTTGGCGGAGCTGGATGTTAGCAGGGCGATGCTTTCCGCCAAGTCTCGCAAACTGGAAGCTCTGGGATCCCGGATCAATTCCCGATTTTGACCTGGGCGAAGTTTGATACAAAACCCGCCGCTGATACCACAATTGTTACTGTTCCCGCGCCTCGTAAATTTTCCGGCAATCGAACATTGAGTTGATCCACGCCCGGCAAGCTCGGATGCGCACCGGAATATGTCACCTGACACAACTGCCCGCCGATTCTCACTTCCAGCGCTGGCTGATCTCGCAACCCGGTTCCATACAACACCAGATAATTGGGCAGGCCGCCATTGCTGACACTGACCGGCACGGCAACCCGATTGTTATCGTAAATGCGTTGATAGATGCGACCGTCCGACGTGACTTGAGCCGCAGCGACTCCGTTGCCGTTGGCGGTGGCGGTAAAGATGGCCGGATTCGGTCCGGTCAAGGCGCTGCCTTCGGTTCGTTCGCCGCTGGCTCCAAGGATGAGAATGCTAACGGCTCCGGCATTCACTCGAGGCATCAGAAAGTTGATCTGACCAGGCGAAACGTAAAACAACTCAGCCGGAGTGTTGTTGATCAAGACTTGAGTGCCGGCAAGATTGGTTGGCAAAGGCAGGCCGGTGGCTGAAGCCGTTGCCGAAGTCAGCGATTGACCTTGCGCAGCAAAAATCGTGGCAATGGAATTGGGCGCGACTGGCGAATTGAACGAAGCCGAATTGACCAGGTTGAGTAAGCTGCCTCCGCCAGTACACATGTCGCAAGGCTTAGTGTGCGGCGGATTGCCCGTTGTGACTGTCTGGCAAGTGGC
>JAEUQP010000950.1 GCA_016789645.1 Acidobacteriota bacterium
TCAAGGAATCAGAGCAGGCAAAGCCGACGCTGATTATCTGGATTCGCAAAAGTGTCTGGCGTGTCACACCGATCATTTCGCTTCGTGGCGGCAAACTCATCACAGCCGCATGACGCAGGAAGCTCGGCCTGAAACCGTGCAGGGAGATTTCACGCGCGACAATTCGTTTGAATATCTGGGCGTCAAGGCAAAGATGGAACGAAGCGGCGACAAATTCTCCATGACGCTGAATTTCGCCGATGGGCGTCGGCAGGTGTACGCGATTGATCGCACGATCGGTTCGCGGCGCATTGAACAGTACGTCAGCCGCCAAGGCGATCAATACGTTCGGCTGCCGCTGGCTTACGACTTGGTGAATCGGCGCTGGATGAGTCTAAACGGATCGTTTTTTTATCCCGACGGCGACAATTACTTTCAGCATCAAGCCGTATGGGATCAAAACTGCGTGTTTTGCCACAACGTTAAAGCCCAGCCGCAAATGGACACGAAAGTGCGCGGCAAATTCGCTACCGAAGTTGCCGAACTCGGCATTGCCTGCGGAGCTTGTCACGGCGCGGCAGCGGCTCACGCCGAAGCAGCTTCTTCGCCGTTGACGCGCGAATTGTGGCGAAGAACCGACGCCGAAACGCACATCATCAATCCGACAAAACTTGATCCAGAACGTTCGATGATGGTGTGCGGCCATTGCCACGGCCAGCGCGTGCCGCAGCCAATGGAGCGCATTCAGGAGATTTTGACCAAAGGCGATCCGTTCAACGCGGGCGATGATCTGGCGAAGTTTTATCGCCCGGTATCGCGCGACACCAAAATCGGCCAATTCGCCTTTGCCAGCCGCTTTTGGCAAAACGGTTCACCGCGGCTGACGGCGTACGAGTATCAAGGCATTTTGCGTTCGGCTTGTTTTCAAAAAGGTGAGCACAACAACCGCATCAACTGTCTGAGTTGCCATTCCATGCACGAAGGCGACATCAAAGGACAGATCAAACCGGAAAACCGAACAGATAAAGCCTGTTTGAGTTGCCATCAGCAATTCGCGCAACCGGCGCAACTAGCGGCGCACACCGGTCACAAGGCTGATTCCATCGGCAGCCGCTGTTACGATTGCCACATGCCACGCGTGGTGTATGGCGTGATGACGTTTCATCGCACGCACGACATCACCATTCCTGACGCCAGCTTGACGGCTTCGCAGCTTGTGCCGAACGCCTGCAATCAATGTCATTTGGACAAATCGGTGAATTGGGCGATTGCCGAAAGCAAACGATTGTGGCCGCGGCGTTTCGCCAGTACACAATTGAGCAGCGACGAAATTTTCAATCAGCCGGAAGGCATTCGCGCGCTGTTTGCCGGAGACGCTCTGACGCGAGCGATGGCGGCGGAAGCACTGGGTGGCGGCGGAGCGATGAAGCCCGACGCAAACTGGGCGACTCCGTTTTTGCTCGAAGCTTTGAGTGACAATTATCCGATTGTGCGGTTTTTTGCCGCGAATGGGTTGATGGCGACCGGCCAGCGATTGCCCAAGCCGGATTATCTGGCGACTGAGAACATTCGATTGTCGGCGGTCGAACAATGGTGGGCGCGGTATCCGCAAGCCCGGCAGCAGGTGTTTTCGCTGGCGACCGGGTTGCGCGCGCGTCGAATCAACGTTGATGTCGAAGTTGGAGAATAGCTGGGAACGCAGGCGTTCTCGCTTGCGATTGGATTTATGACAAACTCCGAAAAACCAAACGAGAATCAAACCTCAATGCTGCGACAAGGCTGGGTGAGCGTCGCTTGCTGGATGACGGTTGGGCTGTTGCTCGAAGGTTTGCTTGGGTACAAAGCGCCGGGTTACCTGAACGACCTGCAACGACGCGAGCTGTTTCGGCTGGCGCATTCGCATGGAACCTTGCTTGGCGTAGTGCTGATTGTTGCGGCGTTGACGGCTCAACGATTCGGCGCGCCGCCCAAACTGGCGGAAACGTCATTGAGACTTGGCGCAGTAATGATGCCTGTAGGGTTTTTGCTGGCGGGCGTCTGGCATCCCGAAGGCGATCCGGGGTTGGCGATCTGGCTGGTTCCGCCCGGCGCGCTGCTGGTAATTTTTGGCGCAGTGGCGATGGCTTTGAGCCTGAAAACAAATAGACAGGATTGACAGGATTTTTCAGGATGTTCAGCCAATCCTGGTTAATCCTGTAAATCCTGTCTACGGATTTTTTCGGTTGGAGGTTATCCGGCGGCGATGGCTTCTTCCAATGCCGCTTTCATTTGCGGAACGCTGATCATCGCGTTGAAGCCGACAAAATGTTTTTTCACTTTGCCGTCGCGCCCGATGATGATCGTTTGCGGTATTCCGTTGCGACCATTCATCAACCCGACCTGCATTTGCGGATCAGCCCAACCAATCGGGTAATTGATTTTGAACTCTTTGGAAAAATCCTTGACCTTTTGTTCGTCCATCGAAGGATTTTCATTCGTCAACCCAACGACTTCGACACCTTTGCTTTTGTACGTTTTGGCCATTTCGATCAAGTGCGGAATTTCCTGACGGCACGGTCCGCACCACGTCGCCCACAAATCCACAATCACCACTTTGCCGGAATAATCCGCCAGCTTTTTGGTTTGGCCATCGAGCGTTTTGAAGTTGGCCTGCAACACTGCCGGAGACATTTCAGCAGGCGGTTGAGCTTGTTGGGCAGGTTGCTGTTGCGCGATTTGAGGTTGATTGATTGCCGCTTTCGGCTTTTCAGTTTCTTTGGTTTTTAACAGCGTCGAAGCGATGGCGGCGATCAGCAAAATTGCCGAACCGATCAAGCCGATGGTCATCGGCGAAAAAAAAGATTTTTGCGTAGCTTGATTATTGGAACTCATAACTTGTTCGTCATTGGATTTTTGATTCAGGGTTTGCCCGGCGGATGGTTGCCGGGTCAGTGAAAGTCGTGGAATCGTCAGAAACCGCGCGTAGCATAGCGGTTGCTGAAAACGTCAGCAACCCTTGATCGAAATCCGGTAAACCAAACTCCCGGTTATTTCTTTCCATCCAGAATGTCGCGCATTTCTTTGGCGACGGTCAGGGGCGAACCGGCTTCGGCAATGGCTGCGCCGACGATGACTCCGGCCAGAGACAGATTCCGCAGCGCTTTCAATTCGTTGACGTCAATTCCTCCGGCCAGATACACGGGCAAATCCACGTTGCCGATCAAATCCACCATTGCCTGATGGCGTTCTTCGCGGCTGAACCCTTTGACTCGTTTGAATCCGCGCCGATTGATGCACAAGGAATCCACGCCCAATCCGCGCAATTCGCGCGATCGTTCCACAATGTTCGGCACGCCCAAACTGTCGGCCATCACCTGGCCGTCATACCGTTTGGCGGATTTCACCACGCGTTCGATGACTTCGTCTGACGCGCATCCCAACACGGTGACGACCGTCGCGCCAGCGGCAAACGCAAGTTCGGCAATCGGTTCGCCCGCGTCCACCACCTTGATGTCGGCAACGATGGGGCGTCCTCGGTGGCGTCGGCGCAACTCTCGCACAGCGCGAATGCCTTCGCGGATCAGCAAAGGCGTTCCGGCTTCAATCAAATCCACTTGCGCCGCGACTTTTCCGGCCAACTCCAATTCCTGCATCAAGTCCGGCGTGTCCAATGCCAATTGCAGCTTCATGCCTCTCCAGTTGGGGTGCTTTTCACGATTCCAGCGTCAATACTGGGGCTTTTCGCTTTTCCACAATATCTGTGGAAATCTCTGTGGAAACCCGCTCTTTCAGCGGTTTAAGTCTATCTAAATTCGTCACTTATAGCAGATTGCACAAGGTTTCAACATCAATGCTAAGTTCAATTATTTCAGCAGATAACCTTTATGTCGCTGTTTTTCGCCAACGAAACGCCGACTTGGTAAAACCACTTGTGTCCAATTTCCACAGCCTTATTCAAAACCCTCTATTTTCGCGGCGATTTTCGCTCAGTTAAAGTAGTTCTTGAAGCGGGGTTTTGTTGCGATGTTGCTGTGGTGAAACAGCGATGAAACAG
>JAEUQP010000145.1 GCA_016789645.1 Acidobacteriota bacterium
CCAGCAGGGGATGCTCGGCGCAAATCGCGTGTTTGAGTTTTACGGCGAAGCTTCGACTATTGGAGCGGCACGATCGCTGATCAGCGTCAACGATCAGGCCAGCAGTTTTGTCCTGGTGGATTCGTTGTTGCCGATCAAAACTGATTTGCGATTGCGCGAAGGCCGTCGCACCAAAATGACTTCGGCGACTTACGACTGGTCGAAAAAATCCGCCACCTTGCCCAACGGAACCAACGTGCAGATTCAACCCGGCACATTGGATTTGTTGTCGTTGTATTACGTCATTCGCGCGACCGATTTGAAAGTCGGCAAAACGTATAGCTTTCCGTTCCTCGACGCCAATCACCGCATGCAGTTCGTCAAGGTGAATGTCGTTAAACAGGATTCCATTGGCGGCCCGATGGGCACGCGCGACACCTTGCAACTGGATATTTTGACGCCCGATCCTTCGCCGTTTTTGCTGGCTCAGGTTTGGGTATCGAACGACGCCAAAAAACTGCCACTGTACTTTGTCACGGCGACTCGGTTTGGCGAACTGCGATTCCAGATGACCAGCGCAACGAACACGAAATAGCTCAAAATCTTGCCAAGCTCGACAGCAACGCTTTTTGTCGTTCGTTGAGTTTGCTTGCCGCCATCAGCCGGGCGCGATTTCTTGTCGCTGGGCTTTGTTCAATTTTCAATCCATAAGGTTTCACGCGTTCGGCCAAATCAATTTCCCGCGTGCCTTCGATGTCGTCTCGAATCAGTCGCGAAAAATCGCCCAGCTTGCCGAGTTCGCCCAGCACTTCCCGGTTGCCGATTTCCCGTTCAGCGTTGGCGTACAAAGCTTTTATCGCGTCGGCCAAAGTCCGCTTCGAGCGGCTTTGCCAACGAAGCTCCAGATCATAGAGCGCCGCAACCAACATGCCTTTGCGATACACCAGGTCATAACTGGCCGGGCTGGAAAACTTATCCGGCGAAGCCTGGATCAATGACAATTGCCCGCGTTGTGGGTTGAACAAATACGCTTCGTATTCGCCGTTGATGGCGTCCAGGTATTCGTCCAGCGTCAGCAGGTTCAGCCGCGCCAGAGTCATCAGCGCCACGTACCGCGTGAAACCTTCCCAAAACCAATCGAAGTTTTCCCGAATGCGAAAGGCGTTCGGCAAATAGAAATGAAACATTTCATGCGCCAGATGGCGGCGAAAATGTTTCAGCGTCTGAATCGAATCATTGTTGGGATTCAGCAACAACACGACCGTGCGACCAAGCGTCACGGCGCTGGAACGCAAGCCGGTCAGCGGTTGCGGAAACGGCGTCAGCAAAACGAGAAATTCGCCTTGTTCGCGGCTGGCAATCATCGCGGCTTGTTCGCGTGCGATGGCTTCGGCCAACGGGAAAATGTCTTCGTCGCGGAAATTCCATTGTCCGGCAACTGCGATTCGCAAATTCATGTTGCCGACGTTTGCCGTTCGCTCTCGAAAACGAGCCAGAAAAAACACTGCTTTTGAATTGTCGGCCAGTTCGTACACGCCGCTTCGCTGGCGTTCGGTAGTGGCAATTTGCCAGTCGTTCGGCGCAGAGAGTTTCAGTGTCGTTGGATTTGGAGTTTCGCACGATTCAGCTTCCGAACAAATTCGCGGCAACAGGTCGGCCATCATTAACACAGCGGCATCCGGGCCGATGCTGGAAACGAGAGCGTGCTGTGCAGGATCGAACGCGCGTGCCAATCGCATTTCATACCGGATCGTGGCTGAGCCGGAATTGGCCGTGAAGAAAACCAATCCATTGCCGCGCAGTTCCAACGGCAACGGCACATTTGTCGAAGTCGAGATTTTCAGCGCATGCACCCGGTCGCTGAGCTGGTCAACTCCGGCAAACTGATCCACAAATTGAAGCCGCGTTTTGCCTGTGGGCAAATGGGTCGCGGAGCAGGTGATTGTCGCCGACCGATTCGTTGGGGAGATTTCCAGGATGTGACAATCAAGGCTTGGCGATTGACGAATCTGGCAGACCGCCGGGCTAACCAGCAGCGCAAGCAACACTGAAATCTGAATGAGTGGTTTCAGGCCAGGTGTCACAGGTTGTCGAAATGCAGATTGATTTTGTAGAGCGTGTCCACGATCAGCACGGCAATCGGCGGACACAGCAACGCCGGCAGGTAAGAATCAAACGGCGGCGGCGGTTCGCTGCCGGTCGGCGAATACGTCAGAATGCCAATCAACAATCCGGCAGACAGGGAAATCAGGTACCCGGTGATGACAAAAAACCATGCGACGCTGCGTTTGAATGGTTTGTCGGGTTTGCGCGAACGTGTGATGGAAACGCGTTCCGGGCGATAAGTGTAATAATCGAAATGCTCTTTCAGGCTGTTGAACAAATGCCAGATGCTGATGACGAACAGCGTGAAGAGGGTGATTTGCCAAAACAGGCTTTTCGGCTCGAACCGCTGAGGGTACATGGCCACGAAAAACGTAGAGATGAACAGCGTAACGGTGGTGTACACCGCTTTGCCGCGTGCCTGGGTTTCCTGGCGTTCGCGTTCCAGCCATTCGTTGACCACTTGATCGGCGCGCGCCTGGTAATAGGCGCGGCGCGCAGCGCGGGCGGCATTGAAATTATTTTGGCGCGCAACGGATTCCGGCGTGCGTCCTGTGCGGTCATACGCCTGACGCCGTTGAGGATCAATCAGGGTGTGATATGCCTCATTGATTTGGGCAAACCGTGTGCTGGCCGAGGGATCAGAATTTACGTCAGGGTGATACTGACGCGCCAAACGGCGGTAAGCGGATTTGATTTCTTCGGTTTTCGCCGTGCGGTTGACGCCCAGCACAGAATACAAATCAGGCATGATGTTGATCCGATCCAGTAAAACAATTGCGGCCAGGGCTGCCGACAAACCGTGACGTATTTTACGCAGCCTCAGCATGGTTTCAAGCAGGATGATTTACTTCATGATGGCCAGACGTCGAGAAGATGCCTATAATCCGCAGAGCCGCCATGCCGCCCCCTGGCCGACAGGCTTTTTGACTTCACTGTACCTCCGGTTGTTCCCCACATGTACAGCCGAACCGACGCGATTTCACGAAAAAAGAATCGGGAAGTAATTCACTGGGAGAATCCTATGCCGACTTTTCGTCGTCCTGAATTGTTCATTACGCAAAAAACTCAACCTATTTATCGTCTGATCCGCGCCGCAATCCTTTGCTCACTTGTTGGATTGCTGGTCGCAGGGCTGACGCAAATTTTGTTGCCGAAAACACGCGCTGCCGCCACAGTGGTCAACAGCGTGCCGGTGGCCAGCGTTTCCGCCGCAAGTTTTGTCGCTTCGCCCGCAACGCTGGCGCAGAATTCCATCGCCGCAGCCTTCGGAACGCAATTGGCGACGGCCACGCAAATTGCGGCAACGCAACCTTTGCCAACTACTCTGGCGGGAACCACGGTAACCGTTGGTGGCGTTCCGGCGCAGTTGTTTTTTGTTTCTTCGGGACAGATCAATTACTTGATTCCCGAAACTGTTGCGCCAGGAGACGCGCAAGTCGTGGTGACTTCGACGGCGTCCAACGGCGATCAAATCATTTCTCGCGGGGCGATCAAAATCGCGCCTGCTTCGCCGGCAGTATTCACCGCCAATGCCAACGGCACGGGAGTTCCTGCTGCTGTCACGGGACGAATCAACGCCAACAACCAATTTGTCTTTGACCCGAATCCGCCGTTTGAACCCGACCCGGTGACGCCCGGCGTCTTTATTCCTTCGCCGATTGATGTGGGGACGGACGAGCGACCAGCGTTTTTGATTCTGTATGGAACCGGATTGCGAAACGCCGCGCCGGATTCGTTGCGTGCCGTCATCGGTGGTCTGGAAATTCCCGTAACGGCAGTTGCTGCTCCGGGATTTACAGGACTCGATCAGGTGAACGTACAGATACCGACTTCCTTAGGTGGGCGTGGCTTTGTAGATGTCACGTTGGTTGCTGGAGGCGTTTCATCGAACGCCGTAACCGTGAATCTGGCGGGAAGACCGAGTTCGACGTTGGCCATTACCAGTTTCAGCATCAACGAACCCGCCATTGTCGGCCAAACGGTTGCCATCAACGGCAATGGGTTTTCGGCCACACCGGAAAACAACATCGTTCGATTTGGCGCAGCGCAGGCACGCGTCATCAATGCCACAGCGAATCAGTTGACCGTGATCGTCCCGTTTGGAGCCGAATCGGGGCGCGTCTTGATTCAGAATCAGCAAGGTGAAACGCGCAGTGCGTCGTCATTCCGCATCAAAACTTCGCTGAGCGGCATTGTGCAATCCACCGGTTCGGCAACGAGCGATCCTGTGCCGCTGGAAGGCGTGGCGATTCGCGTCATCGGCACAAACCTCACTGTGCGAACCAATCGGCAGGGAGCGTTTGTCGTGGCGGACATTCCGGCAGGCGCGGCTCAATTGGAAGTGGACGGCGGAACGACGAACAGTTCGCCGCCTTTTCCGACCATCACGCTGAAAACCAACGTGCGGGCCGATCGC
>JAEUQP010001011.1 GCA_016789645.1 Acidobacteriota bacterium
ACGCGAACTGAGCGCCGCCCTGATGCGAGTATCCGGCGAACAGCTTCACACCTGAAGTGGAATAAATTCCGGATCGTCCTGATGCTCGCGCTCCCACATCAAAAAGTTGTAGTACCCACAAGTCGTCTCTTCGGGAAAATCTCGACACGTCGTCGGGCGGTGTTCGTACACGGTGCAGTTCCGGTTTTCCTGATCGAAAAACATGCACATGCTTTTGAAGATGTGATCTTTGCGATGCCGCAGCACACGCGCCTTGTAAGACTTTTCGTACTTGGTGAATTTCGTTTCGGCTTGTTCGTATGTCAGGCTGAACCGTTTGGCCAACCGTTCGATGTCGCGCTTGTTGACTCTGATCCAGTCGTACGAACAACAGTAGCCGGGACATTTTGAACAGTCGTATTTCAGCTTAGGTTTTTTCGCCGCCTTATTGCCGTTCGTTTGCAGAACGGGCAGTTCTTTTTTTGCCATAAAGTTGAAGTTTGAATTTTGCTTGTGTGGAATGGCGGCCAGAGCGTTGACCGCACAACATACTTACCATCATCAATTGAAAGCAGCAACCGTTACAAAATTTATCAAGAAGGATGGCTTGAAATATGGACATTGGAAGAAATGATCCTTGCCCATGCGGCAGTAGGAAGAAATATAAAAAGTGCTGTTTACCGCTTCGGCAGAATCACCCTCAGCCTTTGCTTTCGGCTGAGAAAGAACCTTTTCCAAATGACGTTCCTGATGACCAGTACGAATTCGTCACCGCGGGCGAGGTTGGTGATTATGGAACGCCTGTTTTGACTCAGGAATTCTTAAGCCCGCTTTCGTCTAAAGCTTCTCCAATCCCCAGTTCGTATGACTTGATTTTGAATTTAGCGGAGCGCCCGGAGCTTCTCCAAAAAACCAATCAGCTTGTTGGGAGGTTTATCTTTCGTGGCAAAGAGGAAGCCCGAAAAATCAAAAAGGCCAACAGTGCGGAAGAACTTGTCGAAATTATGAAGTCGAATTCCGATCCCATCAATCATGCCCTGCTGCTGGATCGGTTACTTGAAAAAGAGACTGCCTCCATTCCGCTAATAATTTCCGAACTGGCCAAACCACAACGAGACAATTTTTGTGAAGTGGCGGTTCAGGCGATCTACCGTTCTCGCTATTACCCTGAAGAGGATTTGTTAGAGCTTGTCACCGAACCGAACGCTACTGCATACGATCTATCGTTGATTTGCATGCTGCTTGGCATGTTGGAAATTGAAGAAGCGCTACAACCATTGTGGAATTGCTACCACTTCTTCAAGAAGAAGTTCCCGCATCGTGAATACTGGAAAGGGCCATTGATAGGTTTGGCCGAGCTTAAATACAGGCAAGACAATCCGATTGAGCTTTCTGCTGAACAATGCGACATCGTCGTTCGCAATTTGCAGGAGTCAGGCATTGACATTAAGCCGGCTATGGCCAATCGAATTGTAGACTTGGTATATGCACGGCGGATTTTGAAGTTGTTGAACACCTTGTCTGAAATACTTGGCGAACCAAATGACGATGAGCAGGCGCAAAGCGAACACAGGCAAAAACTAACGTCCGCAGTGTCTTCGCTGGTTCCAATTGTTGTTCAGTTTGATCTCAGCCAACAAAGTGATACGAAAGGCTAAAAGAAAAATCCGATGGAAAAGAAAACTCATGTGTTTCAAGTCGGTGATTCCGTGATGGTCAAATCCGGCACGAAAGATCCGGACACGGGCGGAGATTTAAGCGATTGGCAGGGCCGGATTACAGAAGTTGATGATTCGGATGGCGAGACAATCGTCACCATCGAATGGGATAGCATCACGCTGAAAAATACGCCGCTTTCAATTATCAAAGATTGTGAACGAGAAGGGCTGGATTGGCGAGTAATAGGACTCAGCGCGAATGATGTTCAGCCAGTTGTATCCAGGGACACCAAACGAGATGTCGAAAAATTGACAGCAGAGATTGAGCGCCAAGTGAGTTGGGCGTATTTGGACGACGAAAGCGAGCGGATACAGCAGGTGCTGAGTGAAATTGATGCCGACGACGAAATCGCCTTGATGGAAGCCTGGGAAGAACATCTGGAAGAAAACCTGAAGTTCCCCTTTGAAGCCAAAGTGGCCGAATCGCAAGATCGTGGGCGGCTGCGAACGGGAGATCGCGTCGAGGTGAAATCCATCTCTTTGGCAGATGAAATGTACGGCGTCATCGTTCACGTTCAGCGAGGAAAAGAGCCATTTGATGTTCCGCTCTGCGATTTGGAAGCCACGGATAAAACTTCTGAAAATTGCCACGTGCTTCGGGCTTACGTTGTCTGGTTTGCCAATCGTTAACTGCCTTTGTATCAATCCATGCCTAACTGGAACAAATCAAACTGGGTCAGCCTGGTGCCGAATGGCATCGGCCACGTGAAACCAAACCATTATCTGGATATGGCCAAAATCCTCTGGCGCAATCGCGACCAGTTACCGTTTGCCTGGCGCATTCTGACCAAAGGCGTTTGCGACGGATGCGCCCTGGGAACGGCGGGCATTCACGATTTCACGATGGACGGCGTGCATTTGTGCATGGTGCGGTTGGAATTGATGCGGTTGAATACTGCGCCTGCGCTGGACGTGAAGCTGTTGGAAAATGCGGAAGCCTTGTCGCGGAAGAGCGCCAGCGAATTGCGAGAGCTTGGCCGTTTGCCTTATCCGATGTTGCGACGAAAAGGAGAAACCGGATTTCGCCGAATCAGTTGGGAAGAAGCGTTGGCGCTGGCGGTTGAGCGGTTGAAGGCAGTTGATCCGCAACGCATCGCGTTTTATCTGACTTCGCGCGGATTGACGAACGAATCGTATTACGTGGCGCAAAAAGTCGCGCGCTTCCTCGGCACAAACAACGTGGATAACTCTGCGCGGATTTGCCATGCGCCTTCAACCGTAGCGATGAAACAAAGCATTGGCGCCGCAGCCTCGACAGTTTCCTACAAAGACTGGATTGGCACTGATCTGCTGGTCTTTTTCGGCAGCAACACGCCGAACAATCAGCCGGTGACGACCAAATACATTTATTACGCCAAACAGCAAGGTACGCGCGTCGCGGTCATCAATCCGTATCGCGAACCCGGCCTGGAGCGTTACTGGATTCCTTCGGTGACGGAAAGCGCGTTGTTCGGAACGAAACTGGCTGACGAATTCTTTCAGGTTCATACGGGCGGCGACAAAGCGTTCATCGCCGGAGTGTTGAAACACCTGATCGAAAACAACTGGACGGACGAAGCGTTTATCCACGAACACACAACCGGTTTTGACGAACTTAAAGCTTCGCTTGCCAGACAGTCGTGGGAGTTGATTGAAGCTGCCGCAGGCGCAAACCGCGAAGACATGCTGCGCTTTGCTCGTTTGCTGGCCACGGCCAGGACGGCGATTTTCGTCTGGTCCATGGGCATCACACAGCATGCCGACGGAGTTTCCAATGTCCGAGCGATTGTTGATCTGGCGCTGAGCCGTGGCTTTGTCGGCAAACCGAAAAGCGGCTTGGTTCCCATTCGCGGCCATTCCGGCGTGCAAGGCGGCGCGGAAGTCGGTTGCGTGCCGAATCAATTTCCCGGCGGCGTGGCGGTTGATGAAGCCGGGGCCACTCGGATGAAACAGCTTTGGAATTTTGACGTTCCAACAGTTCGCGGATTGAACGCCGTGCAAATGATCGAAGCCGCGCACGAAGGAATGCTCGACTGGTTTTACATCAGCGGCGGCAATTTTCTGGAAACGTTGCCGGAACCTGATTTTGTCCGAACGGCAATCGAACGAGTTCCGTTCCGCGTTCATCAGGACATAGTTTTAAGCCCACAAATGTTTGTTGAACCGGCAGACACCTTGTTGTTGTTGCCTGCTGCAACTCGTTATGAACAACGCGGCGGCGGAACGGAAACTTCGACCGAACGGCGCATTTTGTTCAGCCCGGAAATTCCAGGCCGTCGCATCGGCGAAGCCAAAGCCGAATGGGAAATCCCTATGCTGATTGCCGAACGTGCCAAGCCGCAACTGGCCAAGCGAATTCACTTCGACGACGGGCAAGCCATTCGCAACGAAATTGCCCGCGTCGTGCCAAGTTACGACGGCATTCAGCATTTGCGAAAAACCGGCGATCAAGTGCAATGGGGAGGCGAGCGATTGTGCGAAACGCGCGATGCCGACGGTAAAAGCATTCCCAGCTTTCAAACCGCTGACGGACGCGCCAGGTTTTCCATCATCGAAATTCAAACGAAATCCGAGGACGGCAAATTGCGGCTTTCGACTCGGCGCGGCAAACAGTTCAACAGCATGATTCAAAATCGGCGCGACCCGTTGAACGGCGCTCGGCGCGAAGACGTGTTGATGAACGAAACGGACGCCACGCGCTTGGGCATTGCCGAAGGCGATTCAATCCTGGTTCGCAGCGAAGTTGGCGAGTTGCGCGGTCGCTGCCACTTCGCGCCGATTGCGCCCGGCAACGTGCAGGTTCACTGGCCGGAAGGCAACGTGCTGGTCAAACGCGGCGTCTGCGATCCCGAATGCGGCATCCCGGATTACAGCGCGCTGGTCGAAATTGAACAAGCATGAGCACAAAACTTTTCAGCATAGGCCACAGCAACGCCAGCATCGAAAAATTTCTGACGTTGTTGAAACAGCATGAAATCACTTTGCTCGCCGACGTTCGCAGCCAACCGTACAGTCGTTACAATCCGCACTTTGGCCGTGAAGCCTTGAAACAGGCCGTGATGGCCGAAAGCATCAATTACGTATTTCTGGGGGATCGCATCGGCGGCAAACCGGCGGATGCTTCGTTGTTGTTGCCCAATGGCAAAGTGGATTACGACAAGTTGGCGGCGACTGAAGTTTTTCAGAACGGGATTGGCCAGTTACTGGAACTGGCCGAAACCAACAAGGTCAGTTTCATGTGCGCCGAAGCTGATTTTCGACATTGTCATCGGTATTGGTTGATTACGCGCACGCTGGTTGAACGCGGCATCGAAGTTCAACACATTTTGCATACAGGAGAAGTGGTAGGTTCGG
>JAEUQP010001040.1 GCA_016789645.1 Acidobacteriota bacterium
CATGTCTCACGAACCTTGTCCGCTGTGCAGCCGCTCCGGGCGTCAGCCTTTGCACGATGCGGACGAAGCACTTATCTCTTTCATTCAATCCAACGAGCCGGGCTGGCAACCGGAGCAAGGACTTTGCCTGCCTTGTCTTGACCTGTTTCGCGGCGCGCGCCAGCGAATGGCGGCCAATCCGAAAATCTTTCACGACGGCGAATATCACATTTTGCCTACGCCGCTGCGTGTCGGAGCCAACGAACGTTTCGCTGGCCGCGGCGTGACCATGGCGTTTCTCGATTCCGGGTTTTATCCGCACCCTGATCTGGTTGAACCTCGCAACCGGATTTTGCGCTATGCCAATGTCGCCGATCCGAATTTCGACGAGCGCGAATTCAAGGAACCGAATGATTCCAGTTGGCATGGGATGATGACTTCGGTAGTCGCGGCTGGGAACGGGCATCTTTCGGGCGGCGCGTATCGCGGCCTGGCCTGCGAAGCCAATCTGGTGCTGGTCAAAGTCGGTTCGGCCAATCGCATCGTTCACGAAGACATTCAGCGCGGACTGGAATGGGTGATCGAACATCGCGCTGAACACAACATTCGGATTGTCAATGTTTCCTGCGGCGGCGATTACGAAGCGTCGTATCTGACCGACGGTCTGTCGCAAGCCGCCGAGCGCGCCGTCCGCGAAGGCATCGTCGTCGTTTGCGCAGCGGGAAATGCCGGAGGCGGAGACCGGCACGCGATTTTGCCGCCAGCTTCGACGCCTTCAGTCATCACGGTTGGCGGGTTCAACGACAAAAATACGCTCGAGCTGAAAGACAACACGGCTTATCACTCATCGTACGGGCCGACGATTGACGGTTTGCAAAAACCGGAAATCGTCGCGCCGAGCATCTGGCTGGCCGCGCCGATTTTGCCGGGAACGCCGACCGCTGCCGAAGCCCGACTTTACGATTTGTTGCAGGATTCGCCCGACACGGAATTACGCGACGTGCTGAAAGCGCATCCGGGCATTGATCAGCAACTCGACGCCGCCAGCGATCTGCCCGCCTATCTGATTCGCCAACTGGTTTCGATCAAACTCCACGACGCCAACGTCATCAGCGGCCATTACAAACACGTGGACGGAACCAGCTTCGCCGCGCCGATTGTCTCTTCGGTCGTCGCGCAAATGTTGGAAGCCAATCCGCGCCTGACGCCGCAACAAGTCAAACGCATCCTGATAGACACTGCTATCCGACTGGAAGACGTTTTGGTTGACCGGCAAGGCTGGGGGACGATCATTCCTTCGCGCGCTGTCGAACGGGCGCTGCAATATCAGTAACAATCAGCCGTCCATGCTAAGATTCGCGGCGTTCAATGCCGAAAAACTTTGAGGAGGTAATGTGATGGTTATTGAGCAAATTATCCCGACTTTGCGGGAGTTGAATCGCGCGGACAAATGGCGATTGATACAGGTTCTTGTTACCGATCTGGCAGAAGAAGAATCAGGCCTGTCCTTACAACCGGGCGAATATCCGGTGTGGACGCCACTGGAATCTTACGGCGCGGCAGAAAGACTCATGATGGCTTTAGAGGAAGCGAGGCAAGAGCGTGCGAAAGGTCGAGCGATTTGATTTCAAACCTGTTCCTTCCAATTTCGGTGGAACAATTTTGATGCCGTTATTGGAACTCAAGCTACTGACTGGGAATCTTGAACAGGAAATCGTCGGTTTGGTTGATTCCGGGTCGGCAGTCAATGTTTTGCCTTATGGGATCGGATTGGCTTTGGGAGGCATCTGGAAACCTGAAAAAGCCAATCTCAGATTGACAGGCACACTGGCGTCATTCCCGGCGATGCCTTTGCTGACCGTTGCGAAAGTGGGAGCGCTTGCCTCTGTGGAACTGATTTTCGCATGGACACAGAATGACACCATCAAGCCAATCCTCGGACAAATCAATTTCTTCGATGAGTTTGATGTTTGCCTGCGCCGCTCTCGCAAGGAAATTGAAATTCGCACCAAACACTAACCTTCCCCTACAACGCGATCAATGTGTATCTGATTGACGGCAACAACGTGATCGGCCAACGAGGCAAAGGGTACGAAAGCTGGTTCAGTGACAAACCGGCTGCTCGGCGGCAATTGCTGAATGATCTGGCAAGGTTGGCACGGGTGAAAAAGCTGCGGTTGACGGTGGTATTTGACGGAGCGCCTGATGGAGCGTTTCCCGATGGTTCCAGCTTTCGCGGAGTGAAGGTGCTGTATGCTCGGCAAAATTCCGATGCCGACACACGCATCGTCGAACTGGCCGAAGCCGAACGGAACAAGAAAAGCCTGACGGTGGTGACTTCCGACGGCAAGCTGACGGCTCGCGTTCGCGTGTGCGGCGTCAGGGTCATACGTTCCGGTGAGTTTCGCCAGATGCTGGAAGACGCCGTTGACACCGCTGGAGGCAATGACCGCATCATCGCCGAGGAAGAAACCGACGAGTGGTTGCGCTATTTCGGCGTGGATGATTCTGATGATGATTGAAGCCAATGCTTCTACACGCTTGCAGCCACTTTCGCTCGCTCATACAATCCGCCGCGTATTTCCTGACAATCAGGCGCGAATCAATTCAACCAAAGGAATCCGCATCATGAAGCAAATTGTCCAACGCACAATGTTGGTGTTCGCCGTGGCGCTGTTCGTCGCCAGTGTGGCGCTGTATCGCTGGCAACCGGCAGAGGCTGCGACAGCCAACGGCAGCGATTCGAAAGACACTGTTTCGACGAACACTTCAAAACGCACACAAACGACGCCGACCTTTAACAAGGAAGTCGTTCGCATCTTTCAGAAAAATTGCCAGAGCTGTCATCGCGCAGGTGACATCGGCCCGTTTTCGATGATGACCTACACGGAAACTCGTCCGTGGGCCAGAGCCATCCGCGAAGCCGTTTTGTCAAAACGAATGCCTCCGTGGAAACCGGCTGCCGGGTGCGTGGATTTGAAAGACGCGCGCGGTTTGTCGCAGGAAGAAATCAACACCATCGTCGCCTGGGTGGATGGCGGTTCGCCGGAAGGCGCGTTGTCCGATGCTCCTGCCCCCATGACCTTTCCTGACGGTTGGCCGCTGGGCGAACCGGATCACGTGATGGACATTGGCGCGGATTACACTCCGCCGCAAGGCAAAGACACGTATCGCTGTTTCAGCATTCCGGCTTCGGCGTTGCGCGGAGATCGTTATCTTCAGGGGCTGGACGTGCGTCCGGGCAATCGCAAGATCGTGCATCACGTCATTGCGTATCCCGATCCGGGCGGAAAATCCGTCGCGCTGGATGCGGCGGATCCCGGGCCGGGTTACACCTGTTTCGGCGGCCCCGGTTTCGATATTTCGACTTCGGTCAATGACATCATCGCGGGCAAATCATTTATGCTTGGTGGATGGGCGCCCGGCATTCGCGGCTACTTCGCGCCGGAAGGCGTGGGCACGAAAATGCCTGGTGGGCCGAACGACCGCGTTGTCATTCAAATGCATTACCACCCGACTGGCGAAGCGGAAACTGACCGCACCTCTGTCGGGTTTTATTTCGCCAAAAAGCCCGTGCAGAAAAATCTGTTGCTGTTACCGCTGGTCAACACGTCGTTCACCATTCCCGCCGGAGCCAAAGAACACGTTGTGACGCAGACTTTCGACGTGCCTGCGTTGATGGCTGGCAAGATCGTCGGCGTGACGCCGCACATGCATTTGCTGGGCAAACAGATCAAAGTGGAACTCACTCGCCCCGGCCAACCAACGGAATGTTTGATCAACGTTCCGGCGTGGGATTTCAACTGGCAAGGCGCGTATCTATACCAATCACCGGTAAGCGCGCCCGGAGGATCGCGCGTCAAACTGTCCTGCACGTTCGACAATTCCACCGACAATCCATTCAATCCGAGCAATCCACCAAAACCTGTTCGCTGGGGCGAAGAAACCACAGACGAAATGGCGTTGGCGTTCATTGCCTTCACGATTGATTTGTTTTCGGTGACGCCTTCGACTCCGCAATTGTCGGCAGTAACGGTGGACGCCAATGGCGTATTGGCCGCAACCGGAATCGGATTTCAAACCGCTGCGGACATCGAAATCAATGGACGCAGCATTCGGGATTCGCGCGACGAAGCGGCGACGCTTTCTACCAAAGTCTTTTCGACGGAATTGTGGAAGGTCTACGCACCGCCGGGACAACCGGTGGACGTGACGGTCATCAATCCAGACGGCGTGCGCTCTCCGGCAGTGAAATTCACGCGGAGCGGATCGGCGTTGGCCGTTTCGGCGGTTTCCGCCGCGAATTTTTCCGCCGACGCGCTGGCGCCAGATGCCATCGCCGCAGCCTTCGGAACCAATCTGGCAACGGCAGTCGCCGTCGCCAACACGGTTCCGCTGCCCACGGAACTGGCCGGAACCAAAGTCCGCGTCAACGGCGAATTGGCTTCGCTGTTTTTCGTCGCTCCGTCGCAAATCAACTTCCTGATTCCGCCGACGGCGCATTCAGGCGAAGCGGTGATTGAAATCATCACGGGCAACGGTACGATTTCGCGTGGCACGTTGAACTTGTCCTCAGTGGCCGCCAGTTTATTTACCTCCAACGCTTCGGGAACGGGCGCTCCGGCGGCAGTCGTCACCAAAGACGGCGTGAATTTCACGGCGGTCGGCAACGCGGACGGAACGTCCAATCTGCTGGATGTTGGGGATTATCTGGTGCTGTTCGGCACAGGCATGAAAAAAGCGGCTCCGGCAACAGTGCGCATCACCATCGGCGGACGCGACGCTCCGGTGCAATACATCGGCCCGCAAGGCGGATACGCCGGACTCGACCAGCTCAACACACAAATTCCGGCGGGCGTCACCGGTTTGGTGGATGTGGTCGTTTCGATCAACGGAAAAGCGACCAATAAAGTCACAGTCAGAATCCGCTAAATCAGAGCAAAAACTTTGAAACAGGATTGCCAGGATTGTTTTCAGGATGAACAGGATTCAAAACTGACCGGAACCTTGTTGGAAATAAGGAGCCTGTAAATCCTGCCGAAAATCTTGTTCATCCTGTCGAAAAAGAATGTCCCAATGTTGCTTGTTTTGATTTAGTGCGCAAAAGGCTTGCTGGCGAAAACCGACAGCGGTATGTGGCCTTTGCCATTTGCCGCTGTCTTCTTTTACCAACTCTCTATCTATGTCGTCTGAAAAAAAAGCCAAAGAGCGCAAAGAAACATTCGCCACTTCATCTGGCATTGAGATGAAAAACCATTTCACGCCGCAGGACATTGGCGCTGCCGACGTGTCCGAACCGGGCAAGTTCCCCTTCACGCGCGGGGTGTATGGTTCGATGTATCGCGGTCGAATGTGGACGATGCGGCAATACGCCGGATTCGCCACGGCTGAAGAATCCAATCGCCGTTACAAGTATTTGCTCGAACAGGGCACGACGGGTTTGTCCGTGGCGTTCGATCTGCCGACGCAAATTGGTTACGACAGCGATCACCAATTGGCGCAGGGCGAAGTCGGTCGCGTCGGCGTGCCGATTGATTCGCTGGCCGATATGGAAGTCTTGTTCGATGGCATCCCGCTCGACAAGGTTTCGACTTCGATGACGATCAACGCCACGGCTTCGATTTTGCTGGCGCTGTACATCGCCGTCGCCAAAAAACAAGGCATTGCGCCGGACAAACTCAACGGCACGATTCAAAACGACATTCTGAAAGAATACATTGCGCGCGGCACTTACATTTATCCGCCGCGCGCTTCGCTGCGCATCATCACGGATATTTTCGCCTACTGCGCCAAAGAAGTTCCGAACTGGAACACGATTTCGATCAGCGGCTATCACATCCGCGAAGCCGGTTCGACCGCCGTGCAGGAAGTCGCCTTCACGCTGGCCGACGGCATTGCTTATGTCCAAGCAGCGCTGGACGCAGGTCTGGCGGTGGATGATTTCGCGCCTCGGCTGGCGTTCTTTTTCAACGGCCACAACAACTTTCTGGAAGAAGT
>JAEUQP010000187.1 GCA_016789645.1 Acidobacteriota bacterium
TATTCACTTGAAACCTGGCAATTTGATGTTGACCAAACAAACGCTGACCAAATTCATTGACCAGCAATTGGGCGTCAGCGACCAGGTGGCGTTGGTGACGACCAGCGGCCAGGTCGGGTTGTTCCAGCAATTCACCGACAACCGCGAAGCGCTGCGTCGCGCAGTCGATCGGTTGTCCGCCGCCACACGATCAGTCACCAATAATTTTGACGTGCCGCGCATTACGCCTTATCAGGCCGAGTTGATTGACAACGGCGATATGGACGCGCTGGAACTCCCGGTGCAGGAATTGATAGCCAAACAAAATATGGATCGCCGACAGGCGGTTGCCGAATCGCGAGCGCGAGCGCGAGCGATTATTCAGGAGAATCGCTATCTGACGATGAGCACGCTCACGACCATCGAAAACATCGTCAAGGATTTGCGCGCATTGCCGGGGCGAAAAGTTCTGGTGTTGTTGTCCGATGGTTTTTTGCTGGGCGGCCAACGCGAAGGCGTGCATTTCGATCTGCGCCGCATCACTGACGCCGCCACGCGAGCCGGAGTCGTCATTTATTCGATTGACGCGCGCGGTTTGGTGGCCATGCCGGATTCGATGGACGCTTCGTCGCCCGGATTCTTTGGATCGGGGCGGTTGGCCGGAGTGCGGTTAAGCATCGAAAACAGCTCCATCCAGGCCGAGCGCGACGGAATGTACGCGCTGGCCGAAGACACCGGCGGCAAGGCGATTTTCAACAATAACGACCTGAATTGGGGATTGCAGCAGGTCATGAACGACACGGAAAGTTATTACCTGTTGGCGTTTGAGCCATTGGTTTCCTACCGCGACGGGCGATTTCGCAAACTGGAAGTCCGCGTTACGCGACCGGGATTGAAAGTTCGCACACGCAAAGGCTATTTCGCGCCCGACGACAAAGCCACCGAAAAGGCCGAACGCGAATTGGCCAAAGCCGCCGAAAAGGACAAAACCAAACCTCCTGAAAAGCTGGCTGCCGAAGCCAAGTCCGCCGCCAACAAACAAATCGTTTCCGGTCTGGCTTCGCTGTTTCAACGGCGCGAAGTTCCAATTGAAACCGCCGTCACGTTTTTGAACGAACCTCCGCGCGGAGTTCAAACCGACATCGTCGCGCACATCGAAACCTATACGATTCGCTTCAAATCCAATGGCGAGCGGCAAATCGGCAAACTGGAATTGGTCGGCGTGGTGTACCGTGAAAACGGCAAGGAAGAGACAAATTTTCTGGAAACCGTGAACATGAGTCTCAGGCCGAGTTCGCACGAAGCGGCGCTCAAAAACGGCATCACTTACAGCAAGCGGCTGCAATTGAAACCGGGCTATTATCAACTTCGCATGGTGGCACGCGACGATGGTGGAGCACAGCTCGGCACGGCATCCAACTGGTTTGAAGTTCCCGATCTGGACAAACGGCAATTGACCTTGAGCAGCATCTTTTTTCCACAATCCAATCAGATCGAGGAACAGTCCGCGGATTCCAACCGAAAGCCGGAAGTCGCCAAACCCAATCCGGAGCCTCAAGGCACGGCTCGCCCGGCCATTGTGTATCGTCGGTTCAAATCCGGCAGCAGCTTTAACTTTATGGTGTTCGCCTACAACGCCAAATCCAATGACAAAGGCGCAACCGATCTGGCCATCCAGACGCAGGTGTATTCCGGCAATCAGTTGATCGTCGCCACGCCGCTGAAAAACTTTCAAAACGAAGCCGAGCCGATTGTTCAGCAAACGGCAGCGTCGCAACCCATTTCGGACGCCGGACAGCCTTACATGGCGCGATTTTCGTTGGATAAGTTTCAAGCGGGCGAATACGAATTGCGATTGGTCGTCATTGATCGCAACGCCAAAACCAGCGCCAAACGTTCCATCAACTTTACCGTCGAATAGTCGTACAATGCCGCTGAGTCGTCCTAACCATTTCTGCCGGAGTAATCGAGTCGTATGCTGACACGAATTCCCATCCCTTCGTCGCTGAAAGTTGCTTTGGTGGCGGCTCTATTTTGTTTGGCAATCGCCGCACAGGATTCCCCACCCCAACAGCCCAAACCGGCTTCGTCAAAAAACCAGGACACGCTGAAAATCGAAACCGAACTGGTGCAGATTGATCTGGTCGTCACCGACAAACAGGGCAAACCGGTTCACGACCTGAAACGCGAAGATTTCGAACTATACGAAGACGGCAAGAAACAAACACTGACGCATTTCGCCGTCGGCACCGCCAAACAACCGGCTCGTTGGATCACGCCGGAGAAAAAACAATCCGCCAAATCCTCTGCACCCGTTGAAACTGCGACCACAACAACTGGCGAATCAACGGCTGGTCGGTACATTGTGCTGGCGGTAGACGATTTTCATCTGGCTCCTGCCAACCTGATTTACGTCAAACGCACGCTGCAAAAATTCATTGCCGAACAAATGGTCGCGGGCGATCAAATTGCCATCGTCACCACCAGCGGCAACGTCGGATTGTTTCAGCAATTCACCGACCAGCGCGACACGCTGGAACGCGCCATCAACCGGCTGAGCATCCAGGAACGCAACATCGTTGATCCGTCGAACATTCCGTACATCACCGAACATCAGGCCGAATTGATTGAATTCGGCGACAAGGATGCGTTGGAACTGGGCATCGCCGATCTGGTGCGCCGCGAAGGATTGCTGCAAGGCGGCGGAGGATCGGAACAGGCGGGCGGAGGCAATTCTCCTCCGCGCCAAAGTTCTGGCGGCGGTCGGGGTGGCGGCCAAAGCCAGCAAAACCAGTCGTCCTCATCCAATAGCGCTCCGACCCAACGCGATTCGTGGGAATATCGCGTCCGCACCCAAGCCCGATTGGTGCTGGCAATGAGCGGCAATTACACGCAAGCAACATTGGACACACTGGAAAATGTCATTCGCAGTTTGCGCCCGCTGGTGGGACGAAAAATGATGGTGTTGTTGTCCGACGGATTTTTCCTGAGCGGCACGGGCGTGTATTCCAAACGATTCGACCTGCGCCGCATCACCGACGCCGCTACGCGATCCGGCGTGGTCATTTATTCCATTGACGCGCGCGGATTGGCGACTCTTGCGTTGGGCGGCGACGCTTCGGAACGCGTCGAGATGGATGTGTCCTTGGTCAACGCGCAATCGCGAATTCAGATGTCGGCGCTCAACGCCAAACGCGACGGACTGTATGCCTTGGCGGCAGAAACTGGCGGCACATTGTTTTACAACAACAACGACCTGAATCTGGGGTTGCAGCGCGTGCTGGACGCCAACGAAACCTATTACGTGCTGGCGTACGAACCGCCGGAATCGCGCCGCGACGGACGATTTCACAAGATCGAAGTCCGCGTGGCGAATCGTCCTGAGCTGAAAGTCCGCACGCGCAATGGATATTTTTCGTCTGACGACAAGGCGGAAAAAGCAGAACTAGCGGAAAAGAAAGCTGAAGGAAAACGGCAGGAAAAACTGAAGAACTTGCCGCCGGAAAAACAGGCGCAGGAGGTAAAAGCCGCGACAGACAAACAACTGGCCGCCGGAATCGGATCGTTGTTTCCGCTGCCAGACGTTCCGGTCAAACTGGCCGTAGATTTTGTTGATCTGACCGATGGTTCCGGCGCGCTGGTTAATATGCTGATTGATTCCAACACCCTGCGACTGGAAGAAACCAAAGGACGGTTGCAAGGCACGATCGACCTGGCGGGATATTTTTTCGACGAACGCGGCAAAGTGGCAGCCAGTTTCAATGAACGCATCAACATCAACATCAAACCGGAAACGTTGGGACAGGTGCGACAACAAGGAATCAATTATCGCCGTATGACCTTGCTCAAGCCGGGGTTTTATCAGGCGCGCATTGCCGTCCGCGAAGCGCAAACCGGTCAGTTGGGCAGCGCCAACGGCTGGGTGGAAATTCCCGCGTTGAAACCCAACCAGTTGATGTTGAGCGGCATTCTGCTTTCCGAACCCAGCCAGCAAACCGCGCAAGTAGTACCGACTTCCCCGGCGGAACAGAGCAACGGCGCGATTCCTCGTTTGTCATCAGCGTCGCGGCGATTCAAATCCGGCGGCAACATGGATCTGCTGCTGTTTGTGTACAACGCCAAAGCCGAAGCCAACGCGGTTGATCTGGTGACACAAACGCATCTCTTCAGCGGCAGCAAACTGATTTACGCTTCGCCGGTGGTGAAAATGGCGATCGCGCCGGATTCCGACCTGCAACGCGTTCCTTATGCCGCGCGCGTTCCGCTGAAAGGCTTTCCGCCGGGATCGTATGAATTGCGCGTAACGGTGATTGACCGACTGACCAAAGCGACGGCGAATCGGCGAGTGAATTTCACGGTTGAATGAATCGGCGCTCGTTGAGCTAAAATGGCGACACTGGACATTTCATCGAGGTAAGCAGCAATGACCAAAGAATACGTTATCAAGACTGACGGAGCTTATCGAATCACAGACTCGCGCGTTTCGCTGGATTCGGTGGTTTATGCTTGGCGCGATGGCGCTTCGCCGGAAACCATCAGGGAAATGTTTCCCGTATTAACGCTGGAAGAAGTTTACGGCGCAGTCGCTTTTTACCTGGCCAATCAAGAGGAGATTGATAAGTACCTGCTTCAGACCCAAGCCGAATACGAAATCAAACGCAGAGAAAGCACTGAAAATTTACGTCGCACGAAACCTGATCTTTATCGAAGATTGATGGCAGCCAAAGAACAGAAAGTTAAAGCGGCAACGTCTGTCGAATTGGTTCACCAATGAAAATCCGATTCCATGCCGATGCGGATTTCAATGAACTGATCGTTCACCCCTTACATCGGCGCAATCCGGCAATTGATTTTCAAACTGCCGATGAAGCCGGGATTCGTGGCCTGCCCGATCCGGAAGTCCTGGCATACGCCGCATCTGAAAACCGTATTCTGGTTTCACACGACTGCAACACGATGCCCGACCACTTCGCTGAATTTGTGGTTTCGCAACACAGTCCGGGAATTTTCATCCTTGCACAAGATTGTCCTATTGGGCGGGCGGCGGAAGAATTGTTGCTGGTGTGGGAAACTTCAGAAGCTGAAGAATGGGCTGAGACGATTCAATGGCTACCCTTGTAGCCACAACGAAAACCAAAATTCCGCAACCGATTCCTTTCAGGAGAATCCCTTTCAGCATCAGCTATTGCACGCACTTCATTAGGCAGCCAAATTATGAACCGACGAATGAGTGTTGACGATATCGGCAATCGCTCGCAACTGCCCGACCATCCCGCGAAACATATCAAACAGCAAAGCCTGAGGCCCGTCGCATAGCGCGCGTTCGGGGTAAGGATGCACGTCCACCAGAATGCCGTCCGCGCCGACGGCAATGGCTGCGCGTGACATGGGAATCACCGTGTCGCGATTGCCCGTGCTGTGGCTGGGATCGAAAATGATCGGCAAATGCGACAACCGCTGCGCCGCCGGAATCACAGATAAATCCGGCGTGAAGCGTGAATGGCTGCCAAACGTGCGCACGCCGCGTTCGCACAAAATCACCTGATAATTGCCTTCGGACATGATGTATTCGGCAGCGAGCAAGAATTCTTCGAGCGTGGCCGACATCCCGCGTTTAAGCAAAATCGGTTTGCGCGCTTGTCCGGCGCGTTTGAGCAACGAAAAGTTTTGCATGTTGCGCGTGCCGATCTGAATCACGTCGGCGTACCGTTCGCATAAATCCAGCGCCGGTTCGTCCACGGCTTCGGTGACAATGGCCAGTCCGAAGCGTTCGCGCACATCAGCCAAAATCTTCAAGCCTTCTTCGGCCAAGCCCTGAAACGCATACGGCGACGTGCGCGGTTTGAAAGCGCCGCCGCGAAACCACTTGCACCCCATTTCGGCCACGACTTCCGCCGTCAGCATCG
>JAEUQP010000229.1 GCA_016789645.1 Acidobacteriota bacterium
GGCAACGACATCCAGTTTTCGTACACCGTCAATTACAACGGCAATGATCTGGTGTTGACCATGTCAGGCAAAGTGGATGGCGACACGATCAAAGGCACAGTCAGTTTTGGCGGAATGGCCGAAGATGAGTGGAGCGCGAAACGAGCAGGCGCGGCGGCTCCGGCTTCTTCTGCTTCCAACGCCAAAGTGGACATCACCGGCGCGTGGGATGTCGAAGTGCAAACCGATCAAGGGGCCGGTAACCCGGCTTTCACCTTCAAACAGGACGGCGAAAAACTGACGGGAAATTACAAAGGCTTGTTGGGCGAATCCACACTGACCGGAACGGTCAAAGGCGACAAGATCGAGTTTTCGTTCAAAGTCAGCGGCCAGCTCGAAGGCACTGTGACATACACCGGCACGACCGATGGCAAAACCATGAAAGGCAAAGTTTCTCTGGCCGGAATGGGCGAAGGCACGTTCACCGGCAAGAAAAAATAGGGAAATTTTGATTGGCTTGCGAAGGCTGTGGAAAGCAGTTGCGCCTGTTTACCCCGGAAACCAGAGTTGGTTGATTGGGAATGGACAGGCATCTTGAGCGGTCTCAACCCGCATAGTAGTATGGCCGCGTTTTCACGGCGATAAACCGTAAACCAACCATAGAACAAAAATCGTTTTAGGAGAGCATCAACTATGAATTCAATTAGTCGTCGTCTGTTGCTGGCCTGCGCCCTGATTGGCGTTTTCGCACTGGGTGTGGCGGTCGGGCAGAATAAATTCGGAAAACCGACTTCGGTTCTTCACGTCGTCACGCTGAAATGGAAAGCCGAAGCAACGGCGGAACAACGCCAGAAAGCAATTGATGGCGTTGCCACAATGGCTGGAAAGATCAAAGGCATCAAAAATGTCTGGTTGAAGACGTTGCGCGTTCAAGGCCCGTCGCAGGACAATCCGTTTGACGCTGCGTTCGCCATCGAATTCGAGAGCGAAGCCGCTGCCAAAGCGTATGCTGCCGATCCGGCGCACAAGGAATGGGAAGGTATCTACCTTCCGGTTCGCGCCGAAAGCCGTTCCCACCAGGTCACCAACTAATGGAAATGATGAAGGCGGAATGCTGAAGGATGAAGAACGAACAAGGTTCTTCATAACTCAGTTGGCGATTGGATGCACGGCAACCCGGTAAGGCCAGCCAGCATCGGTCAGACCTCTGATTGAATTTCGCTTCCGCCTTCATCATCCAGCATTCCGCCTTCATCATTCATTCAATGACTACTCCCGCCAGCGCACCCGAATCCGCGAACGCCGCAGCAACTGCGCCGGATACCACCTGCGAAATCGAGCCAAAGAAAAGCACACTGGCCAGAGTGTTTCATGCCTTTACCTACAGGGAATTTCGCCTGCTCTGGTTTGGCGCTTTTACGTCAAGCGCGGGAACTCACCTGCAGGAAGCGGCGCTGAACTGGATCATTTACCAGTTGACGCATAAAGCTCGTTACACGGGCATCCTGTCTTTTGCGGCAACCGCGCCGGTTTTGTTGTTCACGCTGATTGGCGGTGTGCTGGCCGACCGAATTGATCGGCGACGGATTTTGCTGGTGTCGCAATGGACGCAACTGGTTTGCGCGTTGTCGCTGGCTGCGCTGACGTTTATGCAGGTTCCGGCCATGATGCTGGTGTGGAGCGCCATTGCATTGTCGTTCATTGCCGGATGCGCGCAATCGTTCGGCGGCCCGGCGTATCAGGCACTGATCCCGACGCTGGTGGAAAAGAAGGATTTGCCGAATGCCATCGCGCTGAATTCGATCCAGTTTCATCTGGCGCGAGTCATCGGCCCGACGCTCAGCACGATTCCGTTTGCCGTCATGACCAGCCAGTTGCTGGCGGCTTCGATCAGTTTTGGCTTCAACGGGTTGACGTTTCTGGCGGTGATTTTTTCCTTGATGACAATGCGCGTCGGGTACATCCCGCAAGGCAAAGGCGACGGCATGCGCGTCGAAATGCTCGAAGGATTGAAATTCGTCTGGCACAAGGAAGCCCTGCGCTCGCTGACGTTTTTGTCTTTCGGCGCAACCGCGTTGGGCATGCAGGCAATGGCGTTTTCCGCTGTTCTGGCGACGGATGTGTTTCGCACCGGTCCGGGCGGCAACGCTACATTGATTTCCATTTCTGGAGCCGGTTCAGTCGCAGGCGCATTGATAGTCGCCGGACTGAGCAACATCAAACATCGTGGCCGCACAGCGCTGTTGATGCAGATCGCCTTCGGATTGACGATCATTGCCTTTACCTTTGCCAAGGCTTTGTGGCTGGCCTACGCGCTGATTTTTTTGGCCAGTGTGTTCATGATGTTCGTCTTTTCAATGATCGCGTCGCTGGTGCAATTGATTGTCACCGACCAAATGCGCGGGCGAGTGATGAGCATTTACATGCTGTCCTTTCGCGGTGGAGCGCCGTTGGGCGCTTTGGCAACAGGGTTTCTGGCGGAACATTATCCGCTCACCCAGGTGCTGATGGTCGAAGGCGCGCTGTTGTCACTCCTCGCTTTGGGCTTTTTACTCTCGCCGTCCAAAGTCAAAGAGCACTGAAAATTTTCTTTTCCTGAAACCGAACATTCCTGCCCGTTCGCTCCTCTTTATCAGTGAAGGAGGGAGATGGAACTTTCCAAACCGGCCAAACAGGAAATCTTCCTGGTGTTGCGCGCGCAAGCTGGCGACCGTGAAGCCCTGGACGAGTTGCTCAAACTCATTCAGGAGCCGCTGTATCGGTACATCGTCAGCTTGGTGAGTTCGCGCGCGTTGGCCGAAGATATTTTGCAGGAAGTGTTCATCCTCATTTATCGCAAATTGTCCTGGCTACGCGAACCGGAGTTATTTCGTCCCTGGGCGTATCGCATCGCTACGCGCGAAGCTTTCAAACAGTTGAAACGTGAACGCCGGTGGACGGAGTCCAGTGTTGATGAAACGGCGCTGGGAGAATTGCCGACGCCGGCGCACGACAACCTGACGCCGGAACTGGTTTCGCAGTTGGTCGAGCAGGTTTCCCCTGCCAGCCGCGCCGTCATCGTGCTGCATTACCTGCATGATATGCAGTTGGATGAAATTGCCGATGTGCTGGGTGTGGCGCTTGGCACGGTCAAATCACGGCTGGCATACGGGCTGGGCAGTTTGCGCAAACTGGTCACCAATCAATGAAAGGACAATTTATGCAACGAACTTTGTTACTCATCACGATTATTCTGTTTGGAGCGCTCAGCGCGGTTGCGCTGTGGCAACATGGATTTTGGGGAATCATCGCACCGCACTTTCAGAGCTTTGGAGCGGGCCAGGTGTTTGCGGATTTAGTGATCGCGTTGACGTTGGCCATGATCTGGATGTGGCACGACGCCAAAGCGACCGGTCGCAATGTCTGGCCCTGGATCGTCGCCACGCTGGCGCTCGGTTCGTTCGGGCCGCTGTTTTATCTGCTGACGCGCAAATCCACCGCCAACGCAAACTGAGTGTTTATTGGGCGAATGAGTTCAACGCGATCAAAAATCGAAAAAAGGACGCAAACGATGAAAATGTTTCGTATCTATCTGATAGTTGTTATCGCCTGTCTCGGCATTTACACGATGATTGTGGGCATCAATCACGGCTGGAATCTTCTTCCCATTTTCTTTGCCGATATTACTGCGATGAAGTGGCCCGGGCAATTTAACTTCGACTTTATGACGTTCCTTTCTCTCTCGGCTTTATGGGTTGCGTGGAGACATCAATTTTCTGGTATTGGTCTGGCTCTGGGCATCGTTGCCTTTTTCGGGGGCATGATGTTTCTCGCCCCATACCTTCTCTACGCAAGCATTCAGGTAAAAGGGAACGTAAAACTGCTATTGCTTGGGGAAGCGCGCGCAACCGTTTAAGGCACTCGCAGTAGCCGAAGTAGCGTGAGGTTTAATCGCCCAACGAATTGTTCCCACAGCGCAACCTTAATCACAGGAGTCATCAATGGCAGAAAATCGTCTCAATGAAATTCGCGGCAAGGCGCTCGACCGCGTCGAAAAGAGCGAACGTAATCTGAAGCTCGGCATCATCGCCTTCCTCATTCTGGATACGGCGTTTTTCATCGTGTTTTTGCTGGTGATGGATTTTTCCAACAAACTGCACGTGCTGATTTTCATGGCCAGCGGCGGCTTTTATATGTTGCTGCTGATCGGGTTGATCGTGCTGGGGTTGTTGATCCGGCGGGATACGCAACTTCTGTTGCGAGCGATTGATCTGCTGGAAGACCGGCTGACGGAATCCCGCCGGTAATTCAAAATCAATTTTGATCATTGCAGCGTTCAATCCGGCGAATCGCTTTTCTCTGGCTGATTGCAAAGCCCGAACTACGGCATATAATTGCCTTCGACTTTGACAGTCAAAAGAGAGCGAATCCCGATGAACGTGATTGCGGATCAACAGATGGAAGACGGTGCAGAGGCAGACGCAGATTGTCAGCTTCAGGGCACAAACAAACAAATTCAGCGTTCCAACGCGACAATTCAATAGCGGTTTATCCAGACAAAGCGCCAGTGTTTAACTGGCGCTTTTACTTTTTGGCAGGCAGTTATGGAGATCATCACCAAAGCGGCGAAGATGCGGTTAATTTCCCGCAAGTTATGGATGGAAGAACGGTCAATCGGTTTTGTGCCGACGATGGGCGCATTGCACGAAGGCCATTTGAGCATGGTTCGCGACGCCCGGCGGTTAGCGGACGCCGTGGTTGTGTCCATCTTCGTCAATCCGACTCAATTCGATTCCGGCAAGGAGTTTGAGCAGTATCCACGCGACCTGGCTCGAGACGCCGACCAGCTTTCGCCGATTGATGTGGATTACATCTTTGCGCCAAGTGCCGAGGAAATGTATCCGCCGGGATTTTCCAGTTATGTCGAAATCGAAGGGTTGAGCAACAAGCTTGAAGGCCAGGCACGTCCGGGGCATTTGCGCGGCGTGATGACGGCGCTCAACATTCTGCTCAATATCGTTCATCCGCAGTTCGTGTTTGTCGGACAGCGCGACGCTCAGCAGACGGCGATGGTCAAAAAAATGGTGCGCGAACTTCAAATGCCGCTCGAAGTCGTGGTCACCGCTATTGCCCGCGAAGACGACGGATTGGCCTGTTCTTCGCGCAATCAATTGCTGTCGCCCGCAGAGCGCAACGCCGCGCCGGTGTTGTATCGCGCTTTGCATCTGGCTGAAGAACTGTTCGCCAATGGCGAACGCAGCGCCAACAAGATTCTCAAAGTCGTTCG
>JAEUQP010001195.1 GCA_016789645.1 Acidobacteriota bacterium
TTGAAGAGCATCAACGAACTGGTCGGTTCCGTCGTAGTGGATTGAGGTGTGCAAAATATGGGGAGGCGCAATGAGGTTTCTGGCCTTTCTTCTGTTTGCCATGTTGGTTGGAATGCCGGTCGGCGATTCGTCGGCGCAATCCGCTGTGCTTTGGATGAGCGTCGAACCCGCGCAACCCGTGAACGGATCGCCGGTGCTGTTTCGCGTCTGGGTGGATAAACCGCTGAAATCTTTGAGCGGAATATGGCTAGGGCATCGCGTGACTTTTGAATTCGATTCGGCCAGCCGTGCATGGTGTGGGTTGGCGGGCGTCGAACTTGGAACTGCTGCCGGATCGCATCCGCTCCGCCTGGAATTGATTTCGACCAATGACACGCGCTCAACGTCCATACAAACCGTGACGACGGGACAAGGTTCTTATGCCAGCAGCATATTGACCGTGGACGACAAATTCATGTCGCCGAATGCCGACGAACAGGTACGAATCCGGCAGGAACGCGCGTTGAAACGCGACGTGTTTCGTCGCGGCAGCCGCCAGCAATTGTGGAAGGGCGGATTTGCCGCTCCGGTGGACAACATCGTCACCGAAGCTTTTGGCGTGCGACGAATTTTCAACGGCAGACAGCGCAGCCGACATCAAGGGCTGGATTTTCGCGCGGCGCTCGGCACGCCGGTCAAAGCGATGAATTCCGGCGAAGTGATTCTGGCGCGGCAGATGTTTTACGAAGGCGGGTTGGTCGTCATTGACCACGGCCACGGCTTGCTGACCATGTATTTGCATTTGTCCGACTTCAAAACCACTGAAGGCAGTCGCGTCAGCAAAGGGCAAATCATTGGTTTGAGCGGCGCAACAGGCCGTGTGACTTCGGAACATTTGCATGTGGGGGTTCGCTGGCAAGGAACGTATCTCGATCCGGCGATACTGCTGACAATGAAATTACCGTAAAAGGAAGGGAGAATTTTGGTTTGAAAACTCGCAATCCGATTGTTGTCGCTTTGGACGTAGACACCGCTGCCGAAGCATTGTCGCTGGTCGAACGCTTGCGCGGTACGGTTGGCATGTTCAAGGTCGGCAAACAGCTTTTTACGGCTGCCGGACCGGACATTGTTCGTCGAATCATCGGTTTGGGCGAGCAGGTGTTTCTTGATTTGAAGTATCACGACATTCCGAACACGGTGGCCAAAGCCGGCGTTGAAGCTGCCCGGTTGGGCGTCAGCATTTTCAACGTTCACGCCATGGGCGGTTCGAAAATGATGCGCGCAACGGTGGAAGCTGTCGCTGAAACCGCCGAACGCGAAGGATTCGCGACACCATTGATTCTGGGTGTGACAGTGCTGACCAGCCATACACAAGAATCGCTCAGCGAAATCGGCATCGAACGGAAGCTGGAAGATCAGGTGGTTGCGCTCGCGCAACTATGTGAGGCGTCTGGCATTAATGGCGTGGTCGCTTCGCCGCAGGAGATTGTGCCAATCCGAAAAGCAGTAGATAATCCCGGCTTCGTAATTCTAACGCCGGGGGTTCGACCCGCAGGCGCGGCGCTCAATGATCAAAGTCGCGTCATGACTCCGGGCGAAGCGATCCAGGCCGGAGCGAATTTTTTGGTCGTGGGTCGTCCCATCACCGCCGCGGAAAATCCCGTGGAGGCGGCGAAAAAGATTCTGGAAGAAATCGAACAGGTATCCGCGTAAGACGTGTACAGAAAAGCGTTGCCTTGGTATTCGGTTACAGCCAACGCTTCTCAGGCTTGGAAAGCATTTGTTCTACCAACTCCATTCATTGCGCCGGGCCAAAGGCAGATTGCAGCCCCAGACAATCGCCGACAGATTTCAGCAGTAAGGCGGAATAATTTTAATGTCGTTTTTTAAGCTAGCTCGCAATATCGTTTTGGGACTTCTGGTCGTCGTCGCCATCAGTTTTGGCTGGACGCTGTACGCGTTTCAGCAACAGGGAGGGCTGACGCCTCCGCCCAAACCCGGCGAATCGAAATCTGCGCCAACCGCCGAACCCAACGCCAACAAATCCAACGCGCCCGCAACGACCCCTGGCAAAGCTCTTCCGGCTTCCGGTTCAACTGTCACGGCTAACTACGATGGTTCGACACTGCGTATTGGCGAACGATTGACGTACAACGTCACTTTTTCGGAATTTGCCGTTGCCGGACGAATCGAAATGGAAGTCGTTGAACAGGGAATTTTCTTTGGACAGGACAGTTTTCAGATTCGCACCAAAGCGGAAAGCCTGGGGCAGGTGCGATCGTTATTTGGCGATATAGATCATCAGTACACCGCCTATGTGAATCCGCGAACGGCGATCCCGTATCGGGTAGTCAGTTCCGTGCGCCAAGGCCAAACCCAAACTGACGATACGGTGATTTTCGATCAAGCAAAAGGCCAGGCGACGTTTTCCGACGACAGTTCAATCAGCATTTCGCAGGGCGCGTTCGATCTGACTTCGCTGGTGTATGCCTTGCGATTGCGCGGCATTCCCGAAAGCGGCAAGCAAAAATTTTCGGCGCTCTTTGGCCGCGAAATCATCGAGTTCGAGGCGGTTTTCAAAGGCAAAGAACAGCTTGTTACGCAAACCGGA
>JAEUQP010000005.1 GCA_016789645.1 Acidobacteriota bacterium
TCCAGCATTTCATCAAAATTTGGCGCTCCGGGATTTTGGTACCCGCGACGGTCGCTGAGCACGGCCAGCGTTCGCACTCGGGTGCCGTAATCCAATCGAAGCGCATCAAATTCCTGCCGCGAGGCTTCGTCTTCAAGCGGAATGACCAATGCCACAACGCCGCGCGTATCGTGTTGCTGGCCGAAACTGGAAGCCTGCTCAGTGTCCAGGCTCAGATGAATTCGCTCTGGCGCAAGTTCCGGCGCGGCGTTGATTGTTCCGATGAGTTCCACCGGCTCACCTGCTTTTAACACTCCCCGCGCAAACAAACGCCGGACACTGGTTTCGCCGCCAGTGTGTTCGTTGATCGCCCAGAACAATCCGCCTGCGGCAAAACATCCGACAAGCGTCATGGCCAATGCCGCCGCTTGTCGTTTCCACAGGCTTACGCCCGCCGCCAACCACCACAGGAAAGCGATCCCAAACCACACTCGAATGGAAACGGTGAATTTGGCGGCAAAGAGCAATCCGCCCAGATAGGTCAACGCAACGAACATCAATGGCTGATGCGACGGGCTGAGCCGCGTGAAGCTGAGACGACGCATATTGATTGCGGATTGAAGATTGCAAAATGCGGATTACCGATAACAAGGCGTTCTCGGCTTCAGAGGAAATGATAGAAAAAGAAATCCGCGATCCTCAATCCGCAATCCGCAATCGAACGACGGTTTCGACGTGATACGTTTGCGGGAACATATCCAGCGCCGTGATGGATTCAATCGAATATCCGTAATTGACCAGCAACCGCAGATCGCGCGCCAGCGTTGCCGGATCGCATGAGACATACGCCATCTGCGGCGCAGCCATGGCCACCAGCCGTTCGATCACTTGCGCGCCCGCGCCGGAACGCGGGGGATCGAGCAACACGAAATCCGGGCACGGCAATTCGACTGATTTGTATTTCAACCAGGCTTCAACCGAAAGCTGTTCGTAACGAACGTTCGGCAGATTGTTCGAGCGGACATTTTCCATTCCGTGGCTGGCTGCCGGGCGATTGCCTTCGACGGCGACAACCTGCTCGAATGTTTTCGCCAATTGCAGACTGAACAATCCCACTCCGGCGTACAGGTCAACGGCCAATTTGCCTTTGGCATCGCCGATGGCCGTGTGAACCAGGTCTTCGACCAGCAGCCGGTTCCCTTGAAAAAACGATCGAACGCCGAATCCATAATTGAATCCGGCGATGCGTTGATACGCTGTGCCGAGCGCGTCCACCGCTTCGGATTTGCCATTTTCGCCCGTGGCCGGAGTCACGATCACTTCGGTGTCGCCCACGGTGAAATGGACGCGCGTTGCATCGTTCGGAATCAGCGAAGGTTCCGCGTGCAATCGTTGCAGTTCCCGATTGGCGGCGGGCATCAAAATCAAACAACTTTCGACTTCACACACTCGCTGCGACGCCGGACGATAATATCCGATGCGCGCTTTGCCGAATTCATCACGAGCAATTTTCAACTCGGCGCGTGAACGATATCCAAACTCATCCGCCGAGCGCGTCGCAATTTCTCCGTCCCAATCAATGCAACCCAGCCGTCGCAACGATTCGCGGACAAACGCCACTTTGGCGTTAAGCTGTGCGGCATAACTCAGATGCTGCAACTGGCAACCACCGCAAACGCCGAAATGCGGACACGGCGGAGTGCGACGATCCGCCGACGCGTGCAGAATTTCCTCGATGACGCCCCGCGCATAATTCCGTTCGACTTCGGTAATGCGCACGCGCAGTTGATCGCCGACCGCCGCAAACGGCACAAACACGGCTTGTGAACCGATGTGAGCAAATCCGTCGCCGCCATACACCAGCTTTTCAATCGCCACGTCGTAGATTTCGCCGGCTGCGATGCGGGAATGACCGTTGGCCTGAGATTCGAGTATGTCTTCGGTGGTTGTCATAAAAATTAGTAGACAGTAGACAGTAGTGATTTCCGACAAAGCCATTACTGTCTTCAAAGTGCATTCAATCTCGAATGCGATAAGTAGCCAGTCAAAAGTAGTTTCCTGCAAAAACTACTGTCTACTGTCTACTTCTTCAAAGATAAAACAAACTCAATCGGGGAACTCCAAATTGTTCGCGCAATCGTTGCGCGACGAAATTGCCGAGCGTTTTTTCGTACACTTCGCGCCCCATGCTTTTTTTGTAAGTGCGAAGCTTTCGGTCGCCTTCCTGCTCGATTTCTTTCAACTGCTCTTCACTGATGCTTTCCCTCAACCCGTCCAGAATGACTTCTTCGATCATCGTCAAATCGGTTTCCAGGTCTTCAGGGGAAATGGTTCTGGCGGTTCGCAAATCTTCGATGATCTGTTCCAACCGCATCACCACCCGTTCCAGAGTTTCTCGTAACGAATCCGCGGATGTCTGGCGGGAGGCGATTCGGGTCAGCGTTTCCAGACGCTCGGTCAGATATTCATCAATTGCGGTTTTGGTGAATTGCGATGCTCCATCCCCATTCGCATCGTTCCCGTTTTCGTCGGTCGTCGTTTCGCTGCTACCGACGCGCGATTCGGTAAATTCCTGAAACAAGGCTTCGACTTCCTGCTGGCAATAAAACAACGAATTGACCTTGCGTCCTCGATGAGTGCGTTGGTCATATCCATCGAAGGAATTATTGATGCCGCGCAAAACGACTTGCAGCGGAATGTCGCGCTGTCTCCAGCTTTCCATCAAAGACCAATCCAGCGGGGAAACCAGCATGTGGCTGCCGCGCCGTCTGACAAATTCTTCTTCGATTTCGGTAAAGTAATTGAAGTAATTCATCCGCTAAGAGACAAACGGTGAAATCAGGCGTGCGTGCGCTCGACATTTCTTTTTCTTATTTTTTGACCTTTGCTTGCTTTGGGGATTCGGCATTTGCATCTTAGCGTGCGCGAAAAACAGAGTCCAACTTTCTGCGTCTGGATGAGCTTGTCTTGAAAGAAAAAAGTCAAAAATGATTTGCTGGCACACTCAATCTTTGTTTTTTCGCAACCGCGTGACTTCACCGGCCAAAATCGTTCGCACGCTGCCATCGCCCAGCCGCAAATTCAACGCGCCGTCTTCCGTCAGTCCGGCGGTTTCGCCAATCAGAAATTCTGTTTCGAGCGCAACGCTCACTGGCTGGCCGTGCGCGTAAGTAGAGAGCTGTTGCCAACGATCCAGAATCGGTTGAACAGCGCCGCTTTTCCAACGTTCGTACCAAACCAACAACCGTTGCAACAAGTGGTCGCGAAATTCATCCGCCGGAGCCGTCTGGCCGGTTTCGATCCGCAACGAAGTCGCCGTTTCGCGGAGTTCCGCCGGAAATGATTCGTGATTCAGATTGACGCCAATGCCGACGATGATTCGCGGAGCCGTCGTTCCGGCGCTGACGCTTTCGATCAGAATGCCACACAGCTTGCGCCCGTTGACCAACACATCATTGGGCCATTTGATGTCCACGCCGGCAACCTTGCGTTCGATCAGCGTTTCAGCCACGGCAATCGCGGCAACCAAACTCAGCAGGGAAAGTTTCGGCACTGCGCCCGGCAACAGCAGCACGGACAAATACAACCCGTCTCCGGGCGAAGAATGCCAT
>JAEUQP010000017.1 GCA_016789645.1 Acidobacteriota bacterium
GCTTCTGCAATTCATCGAAGCGTTCCGCCGCGTCCTTGGTCGAAGCATTGAGCCGATCCACGCTGAAGTCAGTCAGGAAATCTACGCGATGGCTGAACGTGGCGGACGCGAGCGGTTGGGCAGAACCGCGTTCGCAAACGGTGAGCGAGTAGCTTTCGGCGGACAAAGGCTGAATCTGAAAATCGAGGATTGTAGACATCAAGCTTCCTCCGGCTGTGATTTTACAGGACACATCTGAAATTCGAGACAGTTAGCGAATGCGTAAAAGCCTCGTTTGCAAAGCGATTCCAGCGACTCGATCTAAAAAAGTTCGCAGGCATTTAACAACTACCGTTGTTCGCTTTCGTAGCGGCTCAAGTAAAGCACCCCGTCGTAATCCACCAGCCCCATTCTTACGCGTTGCAGCCAGCCGTGACGGCCGAGGAGATTGCGGTTGAAGCTACGATCCTTGGCAAAGTAGATGATCGTATCGAATTCCATCCCAACCGCTTCAAGTGTGACCGGATGGCCGTATCCTTCAACAACGCCGCCCGGCGTGGAAAATCCTTGCAGATAGCCAGATTCGATGTCGAGTCCCAACCTTTCGCCAAGTGACCTTCTGAAAAAGCAGTTGGCCGAGCCAGTATCAAGGTGCGCTTCTGTGGTCAACATTCCGGTGCTCAATTTCAGCGACACAGGGATGGCAATGTCAGGACGCCCGGGATCGTATTGATGGATCGAATCGAAATCGAGTTGATAGGTCATAAAATGGGAGTAAGCCATCCGCTGAGGTAGTGTTCTTCTGCTTCAGTTTCGATGTAAGTGACAAAAGGAGATGGGAACCCGGCGAGTCTGGCCTGGTCAATTACTTCGCCTTCGTCGGCGCCGTGCGCCAGCAAACGATCTCCGGCAAGCGCGACAAACTGACCGCGAAACTGATCGCGGTGGTGGCTGATCCATTGTCGTTCTTCATTGAAACTTCTCAATGGGACGTGCCGGATTGGCGAAGCCTCGGTCCCATTTTGTTCGGCAGATACGGCTGCACGATGGCTCGGATCGTCGTTCTTTTCATTGCCGAAATGAAGAAAGCCAGCGAGCCAAACTTTTTCTTCTGGCGTCAGCAAAGGGATTCTTTGAACAATTTCTTGATAAGCGACTGACGGCATAGAGCTTCTTTCTCCCCTTCATCAACTGTCAGAGTAAACAACGATGGCGTTGGTTGATTCGCCAGTTTCCAGGATGATTTGAGTCGTAGGCTGATGATAATTGTTTCAAATCATTGCTCAAAAGGCCGTGAAGGTCGGAGTTAAATTCCGACGTTCAAGGCCTTTATGTTTGGTTTGCAATTGGCTTACGCCGCCAGTTTTTTGGTTTTGGTTTTTTTGCCCGCCAGAGCGTCGTCAATCATCTGTTCCACTTCTTCAGTGGAAAGTTTGGTGACGTGCGCGATTTCCTTGATGATCAGGTAACGAGCGCGCGACATGGTTTGTTGTTCTTCGGGCGAAAGCGTTTTCGATTTGCTCAATTTGGCCATCGTTTTGAGCGAATCGGCGACTTCGTAAATTTCTCCGGTCGCCATGCGCTCCGCGTTGCGGGCGTTCCGTTTGCGATGGTCGGTGGCAACTTCAATGTCTTTGCCCAGAAACCGCAACAATTTTGGAATGTCTTCTTTTTCGATCAGTTTACGAACCCCGACTTCTTCGGCCTTGTTGACCGGAACCATGACGGTAGTCGTTTCCTGATAATCTAAAGGTTTAAGAGCGTACAACTTAACCGTCATATCTCCAACCGATTGTTCAACAACTCCGGCGATACGGCAAATGCCCAATCGCGGATAAATCACTTTGTTCCCTTCTCTGAATGCTGCCAATGCCGTTCTCCTTCTAACTTTAAGATGGCGGGGAGTATAGCACAGAAGGGCATTTTCTGAGCCACTTTGAGACAGATTTTCCTTTTTGTCTGGTTTTGAGACTTACAATCGTGATCGAAAACAGGTCAGGATTAATTCACAGGATTCACACTGACTGATTTTCCATCGCTTTTTAGCGACGCTGGCCGATATTTTGCGTTCCAAATGATCCAATTCCCTTCAGCGTAAAGGCGAACACAATCCGGCTTTCGTCACGGATGCCTGCATTGAAGGTAATGGTCTGCACGTTAAAGCTGCAGCAGTCCCACGCCCAACCGGCGCTGGTCGTCAGGTTGATCAGGCGGCGGTCGCGGGTTCCGCCGTTGAAAAATTTATCGCGCAGGTCGTAACTGACGGTGAACCCGCCGTAAGGCCCTTTGGCCGGATTGCCCACAAAGGCCGACAAGTCCATCTGGTTGCCGGGCAAAGTCGTGGGGTCGAATTTGAATTGGTCAACGGCGATGCGGCGAGTGTAAAACCACGATTGGCTGATCGAAAAAATTCCCTTGTTCACGCCTGCTCCAACAATGAAATCGCGCAGGTCATGAAATTTGGTGTCGTAATTGAGCCGCACGTCGGCAAAGACGTTTTGAGTCGGGCGAATTCTGGCTCGCACGTTGAGCGGCGACACATCACGCCGGATGGCTCCAAAAGCAAACCCCGCCAACGTATTGATCGGAAAAAATTGATTGCGTTCGCCTTCGCGCAACGCGCCGCCAAAGGTCGGATCGAAAAAGTATTTTTGCGTCAACGTCAGGTTCAGAAACTCGTGTGTTTGCGGAGCCTGCCCTTCGCCCGGCGAGCGTTTGACCAGAACGCTGTTGCTGATGCCAAAGGCAATTTCATTGGTTTCGGCAATGATGTCGCGTTCGTCCACGCGCAACGTGCGATTGAATTCGTCAATGCCTTCGATGCGGCGATATTCGATGAACGGTTCGATGATGTGTTTGAACCACGCCGTGCCGTCTTTGTGCCGAAAAACTTTGGCCAGCGCCGTTGGACGCACATCCAACTGAAAATCTGCGTAATTGCGAAACAGGTTTTGCCCCGTCACCTGACGACTGACCTGATCGAGGCTGTCGCTGTAAAACGTCGTACGCAATCCCAGACTCGGCGTGACCGTGAATCCGGCAAAGGATTTCAGCGGAAAGGTGATGCGTGGCGCAAAATCCAGGCGCTGTACAACGGACGGCGTTTTCAGCCGGAACTGATCGGCAGAGGTTTCGCTGCGCCGAACGCCTTCCAGCGCCGAATCAAAGGAGAAATAAAACGGGATGCGTTCGGAAATCTGTGTCGCGCGTTTGTTGAATTCAATGCTGGGAAACTTGCGGACTTTAACGATCTGGTCAGAAATGAAATTGCCGTTCTTGTCGTACTCGCCAATGAACGAGCTTTGTTCGCCAAACTGCCCGTTGAAACTGAACGAGCGCCAGTTTCTGTTCAGGTAAAACAGCGATCGTTCTTCGGGAGAAATCGCTGACAAAATGTTATCGGAGAAGACCTGACGAAACGCGAACGAAGACGTGATGTTGACATCGGCGACGGCGACAAACCCGTTTTTGAAATTGTGAACCGCGTCGGCGTAAAAACTGCTGCCGCCTTGATCCACGCCTTTTTCGCCAAACAGCCGGTCGAACACCAGAAACGATCCGAAATTGACCTTGGAGGTTTCGTTGGTGCGCGCGCGAAAATCAAACCCAAGTCCCACGCCACGTTTGGTGAAGATGTCCGTTCGCAACAGGACATCGGCGCTGCGACCCAGGGTTTGGTAATAGGCCAGCCCCAAGGTGCGCCCACGGATTGAAGACGCCCCGGTATTTGGCAGCAGAAACCCCGATGAGCGGTCTTTCTTGCTGATCGAAATCGAGGCGTACGGCAGATAAAAGACCGGCACATTTTTGATTCGCAACAGCGCGTTGTACACCTTCGCCCGATGATCCAGCCGGATGCGGGCGCGTTTGGCCGTGAACGCCCATTTCGGCACAGCTTCCTGACAAGCAGTGAGCCGCGCATTTTCCAGCGTGTACGTGTCCAGATTGATCTTGTCTGCGCGCTTCGCATCCACAACCAGAGTCGTCTTGTCCGGCGTGGTGTTGGTGAAAGCAGTCGGATTGATGATCGTGCCGCGTCTGGTTTTGTAATTGATTTCAATGCGGTCGGCGACGATGCGTTGCCCTTGTTGTTCAAAATACACGTTGCCTTCGGCCAGCAAATCGTCGGTGACAGTGTTGTACGTCGCGCGGTCTGCAATCACCACGACATCGCCGTAAGTAATCTGGGCGTTGCCGGTCATCAAAACGATTTCGCCTTTTTCGCCAATGGCTTGCTGATTATCGGAAGTGAACGTCACTTCCTGGGCTTTGCCAGGTTCGATTTGGGTGGTGACGGTGATTTGCGTTGGCTTGGTTTGCCGATTGGATTGCCGCTGCTGGTCGGCAACTTCAATCGGGTTGGTGACTTTCTTGTCCGGATCGGTTTGCTGAGCCAGGACATGCGCCGCGCCAAGCGGCCCCAGCAGCAAAAAACACACAAGAATTTGTCTGAACTGCGTTGTGGGGAATTGCATCGAAAACGTTTTGGGAAGTCCGGGATCAGGCGACGCGGCGAACGCCGATGGTGGCGGCGAAGATGCGATCATACAATTGATCGGGAACTTCGATGATTTCAGGCGCTTCCACTGATTCGCGCACACCGTCCACCAATCGGCGACAACTGTCGCACACGGCAAAATGTTCGCTGAAGATGGTTTCGTAAGAGCTTTCGATATTGCCTTCAAAATAATCGGAAATCAGCGCGTCCAGCGTTCGGCAACTGAGCATTTCGCCCGCCGTCGTCGCGTTCAGAATACGTTGCGTGACACCGGCAAAGGCCGTCGCGGAATGTTCATTCGGTTCGCGCAACGAATGGCAGGCGTCCAACGCTTCGCGCACATCGTTGAAGGTTTGATGGCAAGGGCGGCAGGCCAATAAATGTTCGCAGAAAGTTCTACGAACTGGGCGCGCCAAGCCACAGTCCAGATAATCGCTGATCGCGTCTTCAAATTGCTGACAATCCATTCGTGATTTTCTCCACTCAAACTTCGGTGAAATCAGGCAAGCGAGGCGGATTGTAGAGGGGCAACCCGGCTAATTCAAGCTATTGGTTCAAGCTGTTGGAAGGAATGTTTGCTTCCTTCCGATTCAAGTTAGCCGCATTACGGCCCCAATTAGCTTTGGCGGCTCGACACCAACGCAAGCCAGGTCGGCATTGAGCCTGAGAATTAATCAGGACAAAAAATTATTTATAAGGATATTTCCATTGACGAATTATATTCGCAGGTCTACTTTATCCGGCGTCTTTGCGAATTTTCTACGAATCTACAAATAAGACTCTTCCGGAAACTGCCTCACTCACGAAACAGTTTTCCGGGTTAGTTTCTGGCAGTACCTAAAATCAATCGGATACAAAGTTGGAGTCCGCAGAGTCGTTGTTGGCGGATTATAGGCATTGACTCGGTTTGAAGATTAAGATCGCGAAATCAATTTCATCAGTCTTTTGTCTTACTTGATTTCCTCAACAACTACTTCGCCTCCTTCACAAGCAATTTTCGTGAATTTACTTAACGCTCCCTAAAGTGCGTCTTGCTTTTGCGAGAATGATAGGACTTTTGACAGGATCATTGGCCATTCACTGCTCCTGCAGATGTTGAAGAGTTCCCGAATCTCAAAGGCAAAGGACGTTTTTTTAATCCGCAACCGTGAGGAGATCTATGAAACACAAAACTACACACAAGGTGACCCGACATCATCGAATTGTCCGCCTACTGGCCGTGTTGGCATTGTTGCTGACTATCGGAGTTGTCTTCTGGCAATCCAATCGAACGATGAAGGCGTCCAGTCTGGCTGCCGCGTTTGAAAGCAGCCGCGTTTCGCTGGATTCCGCTGTCGAAACTTATAAAGCCAATCGAACTGCCGAAAACTGGCAAACTGTGGAAATCGCCCGCAAGGCGTATGAAACAGCTTTTGCCGAAGCAGTGGCGGTCAACGCCATCAACCCGAACCCTGAGATGGCTTCGAGTGCGGCGTTGCAACAGCAAACGCTGGTAAGCATCAAACAGGGGCTTGGCAACAACCAAAAGAAAATTGGCTCGCGCCTGTTTCTTTCCCTGCTGAGAGCGACCAATCGGCTGCCGCAGGAATTGAGCTCGCTGCGTACTTCGGTCCAGACCAACGGCGACGGCGAAGCGATTGTTGACATCACGGTAACGAATCGCACTGCCGGGTTGAAAATTCTTGACCAATACCAATTCAGAATCAGAAGCGCCGTTGGCAACATGATTCGCGCGGATGTGCCGTTCAATCGGCTGGAAGAACTGGCGGGCAACGCTGAAATCATCGCGATTCAGGAAGCTCTGCAAGCCGCCACGCATCGCCTGGACGCGCCTGCTTCAACCGCGCCAGCGCCTGTGGCGTCAAAAGAACAGATTGCCGCAGCCAAGCGCACCGCAATGCGGGAACGCTTGAAAACCGCGTTGGCCGGCATGGCGGTCAACGTTTCTCAGGGCGACAAAACCCATCGCGCCGAAGAAGCGCGGGGCTTTTTTGGCGTCAACGGATCAGGCGTCAAAATCGGTGTGCTGTCTGACGGTGTGAACTCGCTGGCGGCTGCTCAGGCCAGCGGCGACCTCCCTGCAGTAACGGTACTGCCCGGTCAGGCAGGTTCAGGCGATGAAGGAACCGCGATGCTGGAAATCGTTCATGATCTGGCTCCTGGCGCTCAGCTCTTTTTCGCCACGGCGTTCACCAGCATCACTTCTTTTGCCCAGAACATTCGCGACCTGCGCACCGCCGGTTGCGACATTATTGTTGACGACATCATCTACTTCGCCGAATCGCCTTTCCAGGATGGACAGGCAGGCAGCGTCGTTGCTCCGACCAATGGCGGCGTGGTGATTCAGGCCGTTAAAGACGTGACGGCTGCCGGAGCGTTGTACTTTTCGTCGGCTGGCAACGAAGGCAACGTGACCGATGGGACTTCAGGCACTTGGGAAGGAAACTTCAACGCCAATGGCGCTGGCACAGGAGCGTTGGCCGGGGCTGGCACACTGCATAACTTCGGCGACGGTGGCATTTCAAATCTGGTGACGGCGTCGGCTTCTATCACGACCTTGCACTGGTCTGACCCGCTGGGCGCGTCAGGAAATGATTACGACATTTATGTGCTCAATGGCGCGCTGACGACAGTTTTCGATGCCTCCACTGGCGTGCAAGACGGCAATGACGATCCGTTTGAAATTTTCGGCGGCGCGTTCACCAACGAACGGATTGTAGTGGCGCTCTTTTCCGGCGTGCAGCGATTCATTCGCGTTGAAAATTTCCGTGGCAGACTGCAACGAAACACGACCGGAGCGACCTTTGGTCATAGCTGCGCAGCGCTTGCATTTGGCGTCGCGGCAACTCCGGCGGCAGCGGCTATTGGTGCCCCGCCGAATCCAGTTGGGCCATTTCCGAATCCGCACAGCGCGGCCAACCTGTCGGAACTGTTCACTGCCGATGGCCCGCGCCAACTTTTCTACAATCAGGACAGTACGCCGATCACCCCGGGCAACGTTCTGGCCGGTGGCGGTTTGATTCGCCAAAAACCAGACATCACAGCGGCAGACGGCGTCGCCACATCCGCGCCAGGATTTAATCCGTTCTTCGGAACTTCGGCGGCGGCTCCGCACGCGGCGGCCATTGCGGCGTTGGTCAAATCGGCCAATCCGGCATTGACAGCGGCGCAAATTCGCACCGCGTTGATTAACTCGGCGATTGACATCGAAGCCGCTGGCGTTGATCGCAATACCGGAGCCGGAATCGTCATGGCTTATCAGGCCTTGCAAGCCATCGGCGCTCAGCCCCAGGCCAACCTGACGTTGGGTGCAACGACCGTCGTCGAAGCCGCTGGCGATAACGACGGATTCCCCGAACCTTGCGAACGGTTGAATTACACCTTCCGGTTGGACAACGTCGGCGGGGTAACAGCGACGGCCGTTTCTGCCACGCTGACTTCGTCAACCGCCGGAGTTGTCATCAGTCCGGCCACGAATGCATATCCGAATATCAACGCCGGAGCCAATGCAACCAACGCAACGCCTTTCAACGTTGTGTTGCCCTGCAATCTGGCTTGCGGCTCCATTGTCAACTTCACGCTGACGGTGAATTACACCGGGGGCAGCAGCCCGAAAGCGTTTAATTTCAGCATCTCCCTGGGCGCTCCGGGCGCTCCAGTGACAATCAGTTACTCCGGTCCTCCAGTTCCGATTCCTGACGGAACCGGATTAACGGGAACCATGCCGGGCGCTCCAGCACTGGCGGTAGTAAATGTCGCTGGAGTCGGAGTTATTCTTGACGCCGATCTGAGGATTGACGGCACAACCTGCACAACTGCCATCGGTTCGACGACGGTCGGCATTGATCACACCTTCGTCAACGACCTGGAAATCAAACTCACTTCACCGGGTTCGACGACGGTGTTGGCCATTGATAACACCGACGGCGGCGGCAACAACTTCTGCCAGACGCGACTGGATGATGACACGGCCAATCCGTCTATTCAGACTGTGGTGACGGCCAATGCTCCGTTTACCGGCACGTTCAAACCGGCCAACGCTCTTTCGGCGTTTGACGGTCAGAACGCCAACGGCAACTGGACGTTGTCGGCGCAGGATTTCTTCGGCGCAGACACGGGTAACATTCGTGCGTTCTCGCTGATCCTGACTCCGGTAGTTTGCCAGACGGCGCCTTGCAGTGTTGTTTGCCCGTCGGACGTCGCCGTGATGGTTTCACCCAGCGCCAACAACGCCGTAGTCACTTACGCACAGCCGACGGTCACCGGTGGTTGCGGTATCGTGACCTGCACCCCGCCTTCGGGATCAACGTTCAACCTGGGTGTGACGACCGTCACTTGTTCCACACAAACGGCTTCCAGCTGTTCATTCCGTGTGGGCGTGACACGCGGCAGTTACAACCTGTCCGATCCGCTATCCTGTACTGGCCCGGGCAATTCCGTGACTGGATCCGCCAACATCAACAACCCAACTGGCATAGCGCAAAATGCCTCTGCCTCGATTGTCTTACCGGCAGGACTGGTTGCGCTTCCTGGAAGCTGCAGTACCAATATCGGTTCTTGTTCAGTCCTCAACGCTTCGACGGTGAACTGGTCAGGCACGATTCCCGCCGGTCAGACCGCCACGATCACTTACCAGGCACAGGTCGCCGACAACGTTGTGGCTGGAACGCAATTGTGCAGCACGCTGACAGGGGGCTTTACGGGTACGCCTCCGGCAACGATTCAAGCCTGCCTGACAGCCAATTGTCCGTCGGTGGGTCCCGGCACCATTTTCCCGACTTCGTCTGAAGCGAGTGATCAGAAAGCCGGTTCCTTGCTGGTGTACAACGTTTACACGTCCAGCACCGATCCGACCAAACAGAATACGCGCATCAATATCACCAACATTCACCCGACGCGCCCGGCGTTTGTCCACTTGTTCTTTGTGGCCGAAGGCTGCGCGGTGGCTGACAGCTACATCTGCTTGACGGCAAGCCAGACGGCCAGCTTCCTGGCGTCTGACCTGGATCCGGGCACGACCGGGTATCTGGTGGCGGTGGCGGTGGACGGCGTTCGCGGATGCCCGACCAGCTTCAATTACCTGATCGGTGATGAATACGTGAAGTTCAACACCGGCCACGCGGCCAATCTCGGCGCGATTGCGTTCTCGCAATTGGCGGGTGGCTTGCCGACTTGCGATGGCAATTCGGTGACGGCGGCGATCAATTTTGACGGCATCAGCTACAACCGAACTCCGGCAGTGCTGGCGCTGGACAACGTTGGTTCGCGCGCCGACGGCAACGACACCTTGCTGATCCTGAACCGCATCGGCGGCAATCTGGGCATCGGAGCCGCGAGCCTCGGCACGCTGTTCGGCATCTTCTACGATGATGCTGAAAACGCGCTGAGCTTCTCGGTGACGGGCGGCTGTCAATTGCGAAGCTCGATCACGAACAACTTCCCGCGCATCACGCCTCGGTTTGAGACGTTCGTTCCCGCCGGACGCACGGGCTGGTTGCGCATCTACAACCAGACGGGAGCCATCGGCATGACGGGCGCGGCCATCAACCTCAACAGCAACGCGGCCAGCTCCGCCGGAGCGTTCAATCAGGGGCATAACCTGCATCACCTGACCTTGAACAACGGAATGAGCTACGTCATCCCGGTCTTCCCGCCGAGCTGCTAACCACTCTCGAAGAGACGC
>JAEUQP010000028.1 GCA_016789645.1 Acidobacteriota bacterium
GAACGCCATCTGCAAGCCGACCTGGCGCTGGCACTGCTCAAACGATTGCAGGAAATAACGCGACCTGACCTGAAGCTGGTGGTGATGTCGGCGACGCTCGACGCTGCGCCGATTGCTTCGTACTTGAATAACGCGCCGACGCTTTCATCTGAAGGCAAACGCTTTGATGTGGCGATTGAGCATTTGTCGCACGAAAGCAATCGTCCGCTGGCGGAGCAAGTCGCTACGGCGGTCGAAAGGTTGCTGGCGGACAAACTCGACGGTGATGTGTTGGTGTTTCTGCCCGGCGCGGCGGAAATTCGTCGCGCGCAAACAGCTTGTGCGGCGTTGGCTGAAAAACACGATTTGCTGTTGTTGCCGCTGCACGGGGAGTTGTCGCCCGCCGAACAAGATCGCGCCGTTCGCCCGGCGGATCGCCGCAAAATCATTTTGTCCACCAACGTCGCCGAAAGTTCCGTGACGATTGATGGCGTCGTCGCCGTGATTGATTCCGGTCTGGCTCGCATCGCCAGCCATTCGGCTTGGTCGGGGTTGGCGAGGCTGAACGTGCAGCGCATCAGCAAGGCTTCGGCAACGCAGCGCGCAGGTCGCGCCGGGAGAACTCGACCGGGACGTTGTTTGCGGCTCTACACGGCGCAAGATTTCCAGGCGCGCGCCGATCACGAAACGGCGGAAGTTCATCGCCTGGATTTGGCCGAACCTGCGTTGGAACTCCATTCGGCAGGCATTGCGAATCTGCAATCGTTCGGCTGGTTTGAAGCTCCGCCCGCATCGCACATCGAAGCCGCCGATTCGCTGCTGAATAAGCTCGGAGCGATTGACGCTGCAGGACTCGTAACGAAAACCGGCGAACAGATGCTGCGCTACCCGCTTCACCCTCGACAATCACGAATGCTGATCGAAGCCCAAACGCGCGGCGTGTTCGACGAAGCCTGTGTTATTGCCGCCTTGATCGGCGAACGCGACATTGTTGCCAGCGAACTATTCAATGGCCGCCGAACGCAGCTTCACGTCAAACATCATAGTCCTTCGGATTTACTGGATCGGCTGGATTGGTTTGCCGAAGCCGAACGCGCCAACTTCTCTGCTTCGGCGTTGCGCGAACTGAACCTGGACTTCGGCGCAGTTCAATCTGTTGAACGTGTTCGCCGCCAACTGCAACGTCATTCTGCCTCTACCACTCAGCGTCTCTCCGTCTCCTCGTCACAAAAGGACGATGCACTGCTGATTTCCATCCTCGCCGGGTATCCCGATCGAGTGGCCAAACGGCGAAATGTGAAAGACGAAAAAGCCGAGTTATTGCTATCTGGTGGTGGGGCCGTGCCGTTGTCACCAGCGAGCAGTGTGCGCAGTTCGGAATTTCTGGTCGCCGTGGATGCCGAAGAGCGCCGCGATGCTTCCGCCAACATAACACGCGTCGTTCGATTGGCCAGCGCGATTGAGCCGGAATGGTTGATTGATTTATTCGCCGACAGTTTGCGCGAAACTGTCGAAGCCACGTGGAATCCCCAGGCCGAGCGTGTCGAAGTCGCCGAACGAATGCTTTACGACCAATTGGTGATTGACGAACGCCGCAACCATACAAAACGCGGCAAAGAAGTGACCAAAGTATTGGCCGAAGCTGCGCTTGCCGCTGGCTGGCAGAAATTCGCCGACGAAGAAGATGTGTTGAAATTATTGGCGCGTGTTCAATTCGTCGCCAAGCATTTTCCTGAATCCGAAATGCCTGCGCTGGATGAAGCCGACATTCGTGAGGCGCTGGCGGAAGCTTGTACGGATTTACGAAGCTTTGCCGAGTTGCGACAGGCGACAGGCAAAGGCGGCTTGATTCATTTGCTGAAATCCAGGCTGACGGGCGATCAAGCTCATTTGTTGAACCAAAAAGCGCCGGAAACGGTCAACATCGCCGGGCGGCGGAATGTGCGCGTCAATTACGAACCGGAGAAAACTCCCTGGATTGCGTCGCGCTTGCAGGATTTTTTCGGAATGGCGGATGGCCCGAAACTGGCAGGAGGCCGTGTCGCGGTGGTGTTACATTTGCTGGCTCCGAATCAACGCCCGGTGCAAGTCACCACCGACCTGGCCGGATTCTGGCAAAGAACTTACCCGCAAGTCCGCCGCGAACTCAGCCGTCGTTATCCGCGGCATCAGTGGCCGGAAAATCCGCTGACGAAATCAGAAGCTAAAAAATCTGGCTGACCTCTAGCCCAATCCGTCCTCGTATGCTAAATTCTCGGCCTTCTTGAGGACAGGTCAGGAAGCGGTCAGCCATACAATTTAGGCGGCATAGCTCAGTTGGTTAGAGCGAGGGATTCATAACCCCTAGGTCAGTGGTTCGAGTCCACTTGCCGCCATTT
>JAEUQP010000055.1 GCA_016789645.1 Acidobacteriota bacterium
GACGAAATGGCCTGCGCCCGCCGGGCCGCAATGCAGATACCCTTCTTCGGCGGTTCCGCCCATCGTTTCGCGTCCGGGCGTGCGATCCAGTTCACCGCGTCCCGGAGCCAGCGTTTTCAAAACCGGTTCCAGATGCGCAAAGGCTTCTTTCGCTCCGCCGACCATCAGACAGTATCCGCGTTCGGCTCCCCAGACGCCGCCGCTGGTTCCGGCATCCACATAATGCAGGCCGCGTTCGGCCAGCGATTTGGCTCGACGCGCATCGTCCTTGTAATGGGAATTGCCGCCGTCAATGATGATGTCTCCGGCAGACATGTATTTTGCCAATTCGTTGACAGTATTTTCTGTCGCGGTTCCAGCGGGAACCATCACCCACACGGCGCGCGGAGCGTCCAGTTTTTTGACCAAATCTTCCAGCGAGCTTGCGCCTTTGGCTCCATCGGTTTCCAGCGCTTTGACGTTGTCGGGATTTAAATCGAAAACGACGCATTGGTGACCACCGCGCATCAATCGGCGCACCATGTTCCCACCCATGCGGCCAAGTCCAATCATGCCTAATTGCATGTCACTAACTCCTCTCAGGTTGGTTGAATTTTGATGTTTGAATTTCAGTTTGCGATCCGAAACGGCAGTGTAGTCGCTGGTCAAACCAGTGACAAGATGAAGCCTGGCAAAAAACAAATGCGGCGAATCAACGCAGACATTTGTCCGCAATGACCCGCCGCTTTCAGGAGGACACTCGTTTCATCAACCAAATCAAATTACAACGGAGCGACTTCGCAAAAGACCTTGATCGCGCCTTTGGCGTTCGTCAGCTTGTCGAACAACTCAGGATAATTGTTCAGCCCTTTGACCGGATGCGTCAGCAGCTTTTTCAGCCAGCAGGGATATTCCGCCTGCGCTTGCGCCATATCGCGCACGCCCAATTCAAAGTATTCGCGGTTGGCATTGACCGTGCCGACCATCACTTTATTGCCGAGCACGAATTCCAGATTGATCTTGTCGGCGGGAATTTCGATTTTCCGATCGCCGCCCGTCACGCTGGACAACACCAGCACGCCGTTTTTGCCCAAAGCCTGCATGCTGTCAAAGACGATGGGCGAATATCCCGTCGCTTCAAAAATGATGTCGAAGGGACCGTATTTCTTCGCGCCTTCCGAAACGGTCAGGTTGTCCGTGGTTTCGTATCGAGCGCCGATGGATTCCAGCAAGTCGGAATTCAAATACGGCTTAGGCGTTTTGCCGAACACGGTCACGTCCAACCCGCGCAATCGCAACACCAGAGCGGCGAGCAAACCGATTGTTCCGGCTCCCATCACGGCGGCTTTTTTCGGTCGCCAGACTTTCAACCGGCGCTGAATTTCGTACGCCTGATGAATACCTTTTTCAATGACGGTCATCGGTTCCAGCAGCACGCCGACTTCTTTCAGCCCCTGTGGAACTTTGACGAGGAATTCCGCATCGTCCACGTAATACTCGGTCAGAAACCCGTGCCGCAGGTTGATGCCACGCTCAAAGTACGTGTCATCGGTTGTCATATCGTTCGTCCCAATCAAATCGTAAATGGATTTGCCAGGACGTCGAACCGTCGCCACCACGTAATCACCGGGCTTCACTTCAGTGACGTTTGGTCCGACCGTTTCGACCTGACCAAAGCCTTCGTGCCCGATGGTCAGAAAGTCATAGCCTTCGGGTGCTGCGCCGTATTCCGCCGCGTTGATTTCCTTGTCCGTGCCGTCCACCCCGACGCGCAACACGCGCACCAACACGCCGCGTCCATTGGGGATTTCGCGGACATTCGGCATCGGCAATTCCGCCAGATGCACACTGTTCGGTTTGCCGGGAAATACCGCAATCGCTTTCATGCTTTCTCCTTCTTTGAAGTTACTTTTTCAGCTTCGGCCAGTTCTCGTTGCCCAGTTTGATGAAACCGGG
>JAEUQP010000064.1 GCA_016789645.1 Acidobacteriota bacterium
GTTCGATGCCTTCGGGAAACTGTCGCGACTCTTCAAACGTCGCGCGATCAATCACCTGATGCGGATTGAAGACAACAAGGTTGGCGACTGCGCCGTCTTCGATTTTGCCATAGCCGCGAAGCTGGAACGTTTCCGCCGCCAAGCCGGACATTTTGCGCACGGCTTCAGGCAGCGTAATCAAGTTTTGTTCGCGTACGTAGCGGCCAAGAATTCGTGGATACGTTCCGTAAGCGCGCGGATGCGGTTTGCCGCCCAGCAACCCGTCGGTGCAAACGTTGACGTAAGGCTGTTGCATGATTTTGCAAACCACGTCTTCCGATTGGCTGAAGGAAATCATCCCTACGCCCATTCGCTCGTCACGCAACAAATCGAACGCAAATTCAACCGCGTCGGCTTCGCTGATTTGATCAGCGTGGTTTTTCAGGCAGGCGGCCTGCGAAAGATTTTTGCCCAGGTATTCGGGGTGATTGCCCGACGGAATGTCCGGGATGACGATACCGGTCGGCCCTGACCATTTCCAGAAGTTGTCCCACTGTGAAGGCGAACGATCGAGCATCGCCGCGCGCATCTTTTCGCGTTCTGAATTGCTGGCCAGCCGCTTCAAGGTTTCTTCGACGCCGCCCGCATGCGCCCACGGCGGCAGAATTGCGCCGAGCATTGTTGAACCAGCAATGTAAGGATATTGATCCGCCGTCACGCGAATGCCCTCAGCTTGCGCCTGCGCGATCATCGCCAGCACGCCGTCAATGCGATTCCAGTTTTCGCGCCCGGCAATTTTGAAATGCGAGATGTGAACGCGAACGCCGGACTGTTTGCCGACTTCGATCATTTCGGCAATGGCGTCTTCGATGTAATCGCTTTCGCTGCGCATGTGCGAAACGAAAATGCCATCAAATTCCACCACCGCGCGGCAGAGTTCAATCAGCTCGCTGGTGTCGGCAAAACAGCAGGGCGGATAAATCAGACCGGTCGAAAGTCCCAGCGCGCCTTCGCGCATGGATTGGCCGATGAGTTGCTGCATCGCGGCAATTTCGTCAGGCCGAGCTTTGCGATCTTCCATTCCCATTACGGCCAATCGCACTGCTCCATGCGGAATCAGGTACGCGCAATCAATTGCCGGATGCGCGCGTTCAATCGCGGCCAAATATTCCGCCACCGATTGCCAATCCCAAGTGCGGCCAAGATCGCCATCCAGCCCGGCCAACGAACGCGCCACCGCCGGCTGATCCGCCAAGCGAATTGGAGCAACGGAAACGCCGTCTTGCCCGAAGACTTCCAGCGTAATGCCTTGCCGCAACTTCATCGGCAGTTCCGGTTCCATCAACACGCGCAAATCCGAATGGCTGTGCGTATCAATGAAGCCGGGCGCGATAACCAAGCCAGAGCAATCCAATTCTTCCATCGCGTGCAGCGAATTCGGCGCATCAATCGCCAGAATGTAATTCCGGCGAATCGCCACATCCGCCGGATACAATCCGCGCCCCGTGCCGTCGGCAACCAAGCCGTTTTTCAGAATCAATTCAGCCGTTTGCATTCTTTAGCCTTTCACGCCATCCATCTGGGTGAGTGCGCCATACATTTCCGGGCGACGGTCGCGATAAAACTGCCAATGCGTTCGCACTTCGCGGATTTCGTCCAAATCCAGATCGGCCACGATCAGTTCGTCTTTGTCTTCGCTGCCTTTGGCCAGAATGCGGCCATCGGGATTGCAGAAATATGACGAGCCGAAAAATTCGCCGATGTTCCAGGGCGCTTCGGTGCCAACGCGATTGATCGTGCCGACAAAATAGCCATTGGCGACGGCGTGACCGCGCTGTTCCAACTCCCACAGATAATCGGCGTGGCCTTTGGTCGTCGCTGAAGGAATAAAGACGATTTCCGCACCGTTCAATCCGAGCGCCCGCGCGCCTTCGGGAAAGTGCCGGTCGTAGCAGATGTAAACGCCGATGCGCGCATATTTCGTTTCAAAGGTCGGAAAGCCCAAATTGCCCGGCGTGAAGTAGAACTTTTCCCAAAAGCCGGGCAGGCAATGCGGGATGTGCGTCTTGCGATATTTGCCCAAGTACGTGCCGTCGGCGTCAATCACAGCAGCGGTGTTGTAATACACGCCGGTCATCTCTTCTTCGTAAATCGGCGCAACGATCACCATTTGATATTGTTTGGCGATG